>JALSIK010000248.1 GCA_026990045.1 Chromatiales bacterium
GCGAGGTGGTGGTGGATCCCACCAAGACCTTCTACGATTCCAACACCACGCCCCACCACCATTTTTATAACGTGGACACCGGCGTCCTCATGGACATCGAGGACGGCGCGGTGGCCATCGAGCACCTGCCGCGGCCGCCCGAGGGCACCGAGGCCGAGGGGGTGGAGATCGTCATCCGTATCCGTACCCGGCGCTGAGCGGCGGGCCGGCGTTCCGCTGCCGCGCCCGATTCAGTATACTCCCGCCGTTTCCCTGTCCTGGCCGGCATAGCTCAGCTGGTAGAGCAACTGATTCGTAATCAGTAGGTCGGTGGTTCGAGTCCACTTGCCGGCACCACTGCTTCCCGCCTTGACCCCCGTTGCGGCTCCGGTACAGTGGGCGTCGGTCCTGGAGCGGCGACGCGGTGACTCACACGCCTGACAAGGCCTTCTACCGGGCGGCCATCCTCGATCCGGTCTCCCCCTCGTCCTGGCGCTATATCCCCGACGGCGGCCTGCTGGTGGAAAGGGGGCGTATCGCGTCCTGCGGACCCGTGGCGGCGGTGGGCCCCGAGGCGGAAGTGCCGCCGCAGGAGCTGGACGGGGTCCTGGTGCCGGGATTCATCGACCTCCATCTCCACTGGGTCCAGCACGCCGTGCGCGGGCGGTTCCACGGCGATCTGCTGTCGTGGCTGGAGCGACACATCTATCCCGAGGAGGCGCGTTTCGCCGACCCCGTCCACGCCCGGGCCTGCGCCCGGGCGTTCTTCGCCGACGTGTTGCGGGCGGGGACGGTGGGCGGCATGGCCTATTCCAGCATCCACCTGGAGGCCTTGCGCATCGCCCGCGAGGAGGCGCGTGGCCGCTGGGTGGCGGGCAACGTGCTCATGGACGACGGGGACCGGCTGCCGCCCCATCCCGCCGCCCTGCTGGAGGAGGCCCGGGCATGGGGGCCGGACGGTTATGCGGTGAGCCCGCGCTTCGCCCTGAGCTGCAGCGCGGGCCTGCTGGAGGCCGCCGGCCGGCTGGCCCGGGAGCTGGGCTGCTTCGTGCAGACCCACCTGGCCGAGTCGCCGGCCGAGGTGGCGGCGGTGGCGCGGGCCTTCCCCGAGGCCGCGGACTACACCGACGTCTACGATCGCGCCGGCCTGCTGGGGCCGCGCACGGTGCTGGGCCACTGCATCCACCTGTCGGAGCGGGAATGGAACTGCCTCCTGGAACGCGGCTGCTGGATCGCCCACTGCCCGTCCAGCAACGAGGCCCTGGACTCCGGCCGCATGGACCTGGAGGCGGTGCGCCGCCACGGCATTCCCTGGGCCCTGGGCTCCGACGTGGGGGCCGGTCCCTCGGTGAGCATGCTCCACGTGATGCAGCGGTTCCTCGCCGTGCACGCCGCCGCCGGCGTTTCCGTCACCGCCCGCGAGGCCCTGTACCGGGCCACCCTGGCCGGGGCCCGGTGCCTGGGGGCCGGGGAGGAGCTGGGCAGCCTGCGGCCGGGCCGGGCCGCCCATTTCGTCCTGCTGCCCTGGCCCCGGGGCACGCGTGATCCCGGGGGCGCCCTGCGCGAGGTGATGGCCGGCGGGCCGGCGGAGCTGGAATCCCGGCCCCTGGGCACGTGGTTGTGGGGGCGCCGGCTGGCCCCGCCGGCTTAACAGGATGTTGAAAAAGGCCGTCCTGGGCCTTTTTCAACGCGCCGAACCCGGCACGGGTCCGGGTTCGGCCACGCCGAATCAAGCGCTTGCGCGCTTGATTCGCGGGCGGGGCATCCCTGCCCCGCCTTAACAGACTGTTTTTCAACAGCCTGTTAAAGCGCGGCCGGCCCGCAGCCGATACAGGGCAGAGAAATAACAAGGCGCCGCACCGCGGGGGAGGCGGGACAGGCGCCGGCAGCGGGAGGCAGTACCGTGGGTTATCTCGATGAACTGAAAAAGCAGGCCGAGGACCGCCGGGCGCTGGAAGAGGCCGAGGCCCGGCGCCGGGCCGAGCGCGAGCGCATCTACCGGGCCGAGATCCTGCCCCGGCTGGAGTCCGCCTTCACCTACCTGTCCCAGCTGGTGGAGCACCTCAACTACGTCAGGCCCGATGTGCGGCCGGAATACGTGATCCCGGGGTACGGTCCCCTGGAAGGGCTGGTCCAGGGCGACTACGGCATCAAGTCCGACAGCCGCCGGAACATGAAGCAGATCGTGGTGCACTATGTCTGCCGCGGCGAGGGCGTGGTGAAGTTCGAGGTCCGCGACCGGCAGGCGGTGCAGCAGATGGTGGATGACCTGCGCGGCGCCGGCCTGCCGTTCAACCACCGCGAGGTGCTCAACAACGCCTATGGGGTCACCGCCGCCCTGTTCGAGGTGGAGCCGGCGGTGCCGGTGACGGTGGCGCTGGAGGCCGACGTGGACAATTCCCGCGTGGTGCTGACCCTGCGCAACCTGGACGGGTTCGGGGTCCGGCGCCTCAACCTGGCGCCGCAGCAGCTCGACGAGGCCATGCT
>JALSIK010000249.1 GCA_026990045.1 Chromatiales bacterium
GGCTTGAGCCCCTTGAGCAGGCTGATGTCGATTTTTTCAGGACGGGCAGCGGCCATGGGCAACGGGCTCGATTCGGTTCTCGGGAACAGGCGGCACGTGGCGGCATCCGTCGCTCTGGCCTGCTCTGGTACTATCGGCATACTCGGCGCCGACAAAAGGGCAAGTTAAATTTAGTCCATTATCGTTGCCGGTATTGTGACGGGGCTCACAGAAGCGCGTCCGCAGGGCGGAAACCGGTCTCAAAACGTGTTGCCGAAGGACACATAGCCGCCCGAACGGCTCCCGGCATGGTAGCGCAAGCCGAGGAAACCGCCACTGCCGAGGTTCAGCCGCGCCCCGGCGAAACCGTAGGCGGGCTCGTCGAGTTCGAAGGTCCGCCGCAGATCCAGGCCGTTGCCGGTGATCCGTTCCTCGCCGCCGAGCCGTTCGTAGGCGCCGCCGCCGATCAGGGTCACGGCCCGGCCGAGTGGCACGCCGAGCTGCAGGCCGAGCTGGCCCTGCCACCAGTCGCGCTCGGTGGTGTCGGTGCCGTTGTCCCCCCGGGTGGTCTGGTAGCCGATGCTGCCGAACAGCGTCAGCCCCAGCGAGCGGCTCTGGATGAGGCGATAGTGCAGGCCCACGCCCAGGCCCTGGCCGGTGGAAACGGTGGCGGCGTAGGAGCCGGGGCTGGACTGGCTCAGGTCGAGATAGGTCAGTTCCAGGGTGCCGCCCAGGCGCGGCCCCAGATCCTCGTCCCACACGGCGCGGGCGCGGGTGAGCCGGGTGTCGTTGCGGTTGCCGGTGTCGGGATAGCGCCAGGTCTGCCGGCTCTGGTCGATGATCAGGCGAAAGCGGGTGAGCTGCCCCGTGCCGGCCTGCGCCGGCAGCGCCAGGCTCAAGACCAGCAACGATACGGCCAGGCGGCGGACACGCGGCATGAATCCGTCCTTGATCTCGGGCGAGGGGAGCCCGAGATAGTATCGGTGCCCTGCGCGCAGGGTCAACCTTGCCGGTGCGGAACAACTGGTGCACCATGGGGTGGCCAGTTGCCGTTCGTCCTGGTCACCGGCGCCGTATCGGCGCGCGTCGGAACAACAACAGGGGGAGCTTGAGATGACGTCACGGGAAGAGAAGTCACGGAGCCACACCAGCCTGTCCGTGGAGGAACGCCGCCGCCGCGCCTGGGGCCTTGGCGGTGAGGCCGAACGCAACAAGATCGGCATTCGCCTGGGCGGGCGAAGGCCCGGAACCGGCCATCCCTTCGCCCATGTCACGGCCATGGATCGCTGGCTGGTGCGCAAGATGCTCGAAGTGGTGGGCAACCCGCCCATCACCATTCGCCTGTGGGACGGGCAGGCGGTGTCCGAGCCGGAAGGCGATGCCGTGGCCGCCATCACGCTCTACGACCGGGCGGCCATGTTCAAGCTGATTGCCGATCCCGAGCTGCATTTCGGCGATCTCTACAGCAGCGGCCGGGTGGAGCTGGAAGGCGATCCGGTGCGCTTTCTCGAAGTGATCTACCGCCGCATCCGCCACAACACCCGCATGAGCTGGTTGCGGCGCTTCATCGTCTGGCTCGGCCACCGGCGCATCGCCAACTCCCTGGCCCGGGCCCGCGACAACATCTATCACCATTACGACATCGGCAACGCCTTCTACGAACTGTGGCTGGACAAGGCGGCCATGCAGTACACCTGCGCCTATTTTCCCGATCCGGAGATGAGCCTGGAGGCGGCGCAGATCGCCAAGCTCCATCACATCTGCCGCAAGCTGCAGCTCAAGCCCGGCGACACGGTGGTGGAGGCCGGCTGCGGCTGGGGTGGCCTGGCCCGCTTCATGGCCAAACACTATGGCGTCACCGTGCGCGCCTATAACATCTCGAAGGAGCAGATCCGCTTTGCCCGGCAGAAGGCCGAGGAAGAAGGGCTGGCCGATCGCATCGAGTACGTGGAAGACGACTACCGCAACATCACCGGCGAATACGACGTGTTCGTCTCGGTGGGCATGCTCGAACACGTGGGCACCCGCGATTACCGAACGCTGGGGGAAGTGGTCAAGCGCTGCCTCAAGCCGGAGGGGCGGGCCCTCATCCATACCATCGGCCGCAACACCCCCGGGCCCATGAACGCCTGGATCGAGCGGCGCATCTTCCCCGGCGCCTATCCGCCCACCCTGGGTGAGATGAGCGAGATCTTCGAGCCCCAGCGCTTCTCCATCCAGGACGTGGAGAACCTGCGCCTGCACTATGCCAAGACCCTGGAACACTGGCTGGCACGCTTCGAACAGCATGCCGGGGAAATCGAGGCCATGTTCGATCCGGCCTTCGTGCGTGCCTGGCGGCTGTACCTGGCCGGCTCCATCGCCGCCTTCACCTCGGGCGAGCTGCAACTGTTCCAGGTGGTTTTCACGCATGCCGAGAACAATCAGTTGCCCTGGTCCCGCGCCCATCTCTACGCGGCGCCGGTCACGGAGACGGGAGGC
>JALSIK010000250.1 GCA_026990045.1 Chromatiales bacterium
CCCCGCCGGAGCCGGCGTGCACCGCGGTCAGGCCGTTGATGGTGACGTTGGCCGCGGGCGCGCCCGCGGCGGGGGCGGCGTCCCCGGCGGCCGTCTCCTCCCCTGCGTCGTCGCCTTCGGCCAGCCGCTCGCGGGCGGGCCGCAGCCATTCCTCCAGGGTCTTCACCGTGCCCCCGAACTCCGCGAGCGCGCCGGCCAGGCCGCGGCGCACCGCGGCGTCGTTCTCGTAGCGCAGGATCTGCCCGCGCCGCCGCTCGTACATGGCCAGGGCGGCCCGGGCCTCGGCCTGCCCCACGTCGCCGGCATCGTCGTACAGCCCGAAGGTGTCCGCCTCGTAGAACCGCCGCCGGGCGATCCCCGCCCGGTCGCCGCGCCCCGGCGGGTTGCTGTTGTAGCGGATCTCGTACCAGGCCTCGGCCCGGTCGCCTCGGCGCACGGCCGCCTGAAGGCGCGGCGAGGCGCCGGCATCGATGAGCCCGTGGTAGGCCAGCGACACCAGCGCGATGCGCTCGCGCGAGGCGGGAATACCGGGCAGCCAGGTGTTCACCCTGTGTTCGTATTCCTCGATGATGTGGTCGAACACCTGCCGGATGCGGGGATCGGCCGGGCCGTCGAAGGCGAACCGGGTCGGGCGAACGCCCAGCGGCGCGAGCAGCGGGTCCTTGGCACGCTCGCCCATGATGCCGTCGAGGGCCGCGCGCAGCGCGGCATCGTCCCGCCCTTTCCAGTCGGCCACGACCTTGCGGGTGAGGCGGTCACGGTACTCCTGCTCGCGGGCCCGCTGCGCCCTGGTGGTGAGCCGCTCGTCTTTCGGGTTGATTCGGAAGGCATCCAGCACCGGCCCCATGACATCCCGGTCGCGCAAATTGAACCCGATGCCCATGGTCGGTATGCCACGCGAGTCGAGGTACGGCCGGGGGATGGTTGCCTCCACCCTCTCGATGTGGGCGAAGAGTCGCTCGCGGTAGGCCTCGGGGGACAGGGTGTTGTAGCGGATCATGACGGTTTCCTCCGTGAATCACTCGGGCTGGATGTACCGGTAGCGGCAGATGGGCGTGGCCCGGCGCCCATAGGGCATATAGACGTATATCTCGTACCTATGAATCCCGGACACTTGATCAAAGCTGTCGAAGTACACCTTGCCCTTGTACAAAAACACGTCCATGGGAATTATTTTTTCGAATAGCTCAACTTCGGTCAGATCATCGTTGGCGATGTAGTATTCGCGATGCGGCGGGTCTCGCCGCCAGGTGTCGTCGGCGGGATCGCAATCCGGGTCACCCCGCTCCACGCGCAGTACTTTTTCCGGGATGCCGTCGGGCACGCGGCTGTCGGATCCCGTCGCCGGCGCGATGTCCAGCTCCGCCAGCTTGAGGCGGATGTGGCCCAGCGCTATCCTCCACGAAATGCCCTTGCGAACGGCCTTCTCGTTGAACGGGTTGAGCCGGGGAAGCTGGTCGTATTTCGCCCGCGCCATCTTCACCAGCAGGTCGATGTATTCGACCGGATCCAATTCCTGCCACTTGGGCTTGCTGAAGTCCTTGAACCCGGGATGGATGGGCCGCTCGCAGACGAAGGGTTCCCTGACCTCAGGAAAGGCATTGAGGTTGGCCTCGTAGGCCCGGCACAGCTCCAGGTTCTCCGGGTAAATGGGCGACTTGTAGGCGGGCGCACCGGGGAGAATGTACTTGGCCAGCTCGTAGCGCTTCTGCGCCGGCGCCTCCTGCGCCTGCACCGGCGTTCCCGCCAGGCCGGCCACGGCCAGCAAAGTCACAACCGCAACCATCCAGGGCGATCTCCGCCGCTTCGCCAGGGCAGCCGGTGCCATGGGCCGCCGCTCGATCCCGCACTCCCCTGGACTCTTCCCCGCCCCGCCGGAGCCGGCATGCACGGCGGTCTTGCTCATGACGGTTCTCCCCGGTCGCCGGCGGGGGCGGCGGCCACGGCCACCGCGGCGTGCTCCCCTTCGTCGGTCCACTCGCATGCCACGGCCAGGCGTGCGGGGGCGGGGTCTTCCGTGCCCAGGCGGGCGCAGGCCAGGGCCAGGCCCAGGGGCAGGGCCGCGGCGCCCGTCTCGCCCACGGCCAGGCCCAGCTCGAGGGTTTCGGGCTCGGGCGCCGGCGGGCCCACGTGGTCGCCCGGGGGCGCGGGCGGCCACAGCTCGTTTCGCACCTGGTGCCAGTCCAGCAGGTAACGGCGCCGGGTGCCCGCCGGGTGGACCACGGCATCGGGACCGGTGCCCCCGGTGGCCCGGTGCAGGGCGCGGGCCAGGGGATGCCGGGCCTTGCCCCGGGACCCGGACCCGGCGCCGGGCCCGGCGGCCAGGCCCGCAAGGCAGGGGGCCTCGCCGCGGGGGCCGGCCCGGCGCAGGCGCAGGAGCACCGCCGCCTCGCCGGGCACCACGCCGGTGCCCTCGCCGGTCTCCAGCAGGCCCCGGCGTGCGAGCTGGGCCAGGGT
>JALSIK010000251.1 GCA_026990045.1 Chromatiales bacterium
GGCGCTCGCGATCCCGCGGTCCGGCCTCGATCATGTGGACCCGGCTCATGAGGGCATCGAGCAGGAGGACGAAGAAGACCACGGGCCCCAGCGCCGGCACCACGGTGGAGCGCAGCGGCCCGGCATCGCTCCCCGGCCACGGCAGCAGCAGCACCAGCACGGCCGCGCCCGCCATGAGCGCGAGCCGCAGCGGGCCCAGCTCCTTCAGCCAAGTCTTCAGGTCCACGCTCGCTCCTCGCTGCCCCACCGGCGCCGCAGGATACGGCTCACCGGCCGCGGTGTCCAGCGCCCGCCGCCCGGAATCAAGACGGGACCAAAGGCCCTCCCGGCCTTTTCCACTGGCCGAGCGAGGCGCTTGCGCGCTCGATTTGCGGGCGGGGCGTCCCTGCCCCGCATTAGCAGGCTGTTTTTCAACAGCCTGCTAATGGATCCGGGCTGGGGTCCGCTATGACGGTAACCGGGGAAAGAACGCCCCGTCCTGGTCCTTCACCCCGGACCGGGTCCCGACCCGGGGATGATGGCGGAGGAAAGCTCCATGCTGTATTCCGTGGACGGCCGCCAGGCCCGCATCCGTCCTGCACTGCAGGCGCGCCTGCAGCGCCTGGCCCGGGCCAACGGCCAGCCGGTGACGGCCATCCGCACCCGGGCCGACCTGCTCAAGGCCTTCATGCGTGCCCTGCCCGAGCCCCAGGCCCGGGCCCTGCTCGCCTGGCTGGAATCGGTGCGCTGACCGGACACGGGACCCCGTTCCCGGCGAGCCGCCGGCGCGCGGCGGGCGGCCAAAGAAAAAGGGGCGGTGACCCGCCCCCGAATCCCGTTTCCTGAGGCTTCTCAGCCCAGCCCGCAGCGCAGGCGGCGGCTGAACGAACGGGTGCCGGGCTCGCGGAGATCGCGGGGGACCGCCTTCTCGTCTGCCGGCTCGACAAGAAACCGGAAGGTGCTGCGCCCGATGCGCACCACGTCCTCGTTGCGCAGGCGCGCCTCCCGCACGGCGCCGTCATTGACGAAGGTGCGGTTGGTGCTGCCCAGGTCGCGAATGACGTATTCGCAGCCGGCGCCGCTGCCGGTGCGGCGTTCGATGACGGCGTGGGCCTTGCTCACGAACGCATCGGGAATACAGAGGTCGTTGTCCAGGCTGCGGCCGATGCTGAAGACCTGCTTGTCGATGTCGAACCGGATCCCCGGCGCCCCGTTGGAATACTGTATGAGTACGGCCATCGCTCCACCCTCTCGTCGTTGTCTGTTCCCGGCCGCCCGCCGCGGCACCTCCACCGGTCCCAAGACTACTGCCGCCGGCCCGGCCCGTTGCGTGAAGGGGCTCACAGTTCCCGCGGCGCGCGGGCACCACGAACGGGGACGTGACCGGCGTCACTCCCGGGGCGGGAACGGGGCCACGCCGCCCGACCCCGCTACGGGTTCCACGCCCCAGCGGGCGAGCACCGCCGGCAGGGCGGAGAGATCCGGGATCTCCGCATCGGGACACCCGGGCCCGGACCAGGCCACGCCCCGCCGGTTCAGCCACACGGTGCGCAGGCCGGCGGCCCGGGCCCCGGCCACGTCGTGCTCGGGATGGTCGCCCACGTGCACCACGGTTCGCGGCATCACCCCCAGGCGCCGGCAGGCCTCTTTCCAGATGAGGGGATCCGGCTTGGGCCGGCCCACCTCGCGGGCGCTCACCGCGAGGCGGAAGACGTGCCCCAGTCCCACGGCCTGGATGTCGGCATTGCCGTTGGAAACCGCCGCCAGCGGCAGGCGCCGGGCCAGCGGTTCCAGTACCGGCAGCACGTCCGGGAACAGCTCCACCCGGTTGCGCTCGCGGTAGAACACGGCGAAGGCCCCGCGCGCCACCGCCTCGGGCGGATAGCCCGCCGCCTCCGCCGCCCGGCGGTAGGTGCGGAACCGCATGAGGGTGAGGTCATGGGCCCGGTCCGGGTCCTCTTCCGCCACCTGCCGGCGCAGGGCGGCGAGCCCCGCTACGTCGAAGTGCCGGGCCACCGCCGGCCACTGGCGCGCCAGCCAGGCGTGGGTCACCGCCTCCGCCCGCCGGATGACCGGCGGCGTGTCCCAGAGGGTGTCGTCAAGGTCGAAGGTGAGCGCGGAGATCATGATGCGGGGGGCCGGATCTTGCGGGCCGGGGATCATGTTGGCACAACCGGCCCCCGCGTTGAACCCCGCCGGGAAACCGGGCGCCCGCGTGGCCGTGGCGCGGACCGGCTCAGCGCCGGCGGCGCGTCACCGGCACGTACCCCGGCGGGCGGCGCCGGATCCAGGCGACGAAGCGCGCCAGCCCGGGGTGGGCGCGCAGCTTATCCACCGTGTCGTAGTCCCGCGCCAGGGCCTTTTCGTCGAGCACCGCGTGCACCTGCTTGTGGCAGGCGCGGCACAGCCAGGCCACCCGGCGCGCCAGCTCGGCGCGGGAGTAGCGGCGGCGCACGCGGGCATCGCGGTGGCG
>JALSIK010000252.1 GCA_026990045.1 Chromatiales bacterium
GAGGTGGGGGCGCAGGCCGCGCTGGGTCCATTCCTCCAGCACGCCGATGCGGCCGCTGTCCATGCCGCGGCCGCCGCCCTGGTAGGCGTAGGTGGCGTCGGTGAAGCGGTCGCACAGCACCCAGCGCCCGGCGTCCAGGGCCGGGCGGATCACCTGGGCCAGGTGCTGGGCGCGGGCGGCGAACATGAGCAGCAGCTCGGTGTCGTCGCACATGGCGCCGTGGCCGGTGTCCAGCAGCAGCTCGCGGATGCGCTCGCCGATGGGGGTGCCGCCGGGCTCGCGGGTGACCACGGGGTCGATGCCGCGGGCCACCAGGCATTGGAGCAGGAAGCGGAGGTTGGTGCTCTTGCCGGTGCCCTCGATGCCCTCGAGGGTGATGAAGCGGGCGCGCGGGGCGGGCGCGTTCACCGGTCCCCGCCCCCGGGGTAGGACGAGAAGGCCCGGCGCCGGCCCTTGAGCTGGTAGCGGATGACGGCCTCGTTGTGCTCCTCCAGGGTGGCGGAGAAGTGGTGGCTGCCGTCGCCGCGGGAGACGAAGTACACCGCGTCGCCCTCCGCCGGGTGCAGGGTGGCATGGATGGCGGCCCGCCCCGGCAGGGCGATGGGGGTGGGCGGCAGGCCACGGCGGCGGTAGGTGTTGTAAGGGGTGTCGCGGCGCAGGTCGGCGCGGCGCAGGTTGCCGTCGAAGCTCCCGCCCAGGCCGTAGATGACGGTGGGATCGCTCTGCAGGCGCATGCCCCGCTGCAGGCGGCGGACGAACACCCCGGCGATGGCGGCGCGCTCGCTGGCCAGGCCCGTTTCCTTCTCCACGATGGAGGCGAGGATCAGGGCCTCGTAGGGCGTGCGCAGGGGCAGGCCCACGGCCCGCTGCTCCCACTCCTCGGCCAGCACCTTTTCCATGGCCCGGTAGGCGCGGCGCAGGAAGTCCACGTCGGTGGTGCCGCGGGGGAAGTGGTAGGTGTCGGGCAGAAAGCGCCCTTCCGGGTGCTCGCCGGGGCGGCCCAGGCGGGCCATGACGGTGGCGGCGTCGGCACCGGCCAGGGTGTGGTCCAGCGCCTCGTGGGCGGCGACGGCGTCCATGAGCTGGCGGAAGGTCCAGCCCTCCACCACGGTGAGGCTGTACTGGATCACCTCGCCCCGGGTGAGCTGCTCCAGCAGCCGCACCGGCGTGGTGCCCGGCGCCAGGCGATACTCGCCGGCCTGGATGTTGGTGCGCCCGCTCCAGCGCGCGTGCCACAGGAGATACCCGGGGTGCTGGAGCACGCCCTCGCGCCCCAGGCGACGGGCCACCCCGGTGAGGGTCTGGCCCGGCTCCACCTGCAGCTCCAGGCCCGCCTCGGGCAGGTGGAGGGGGGTGTCGAGGAAGGCGGAGTAGTCCCACCACAGCCAGCCGGCCAGCAGGCTCGCGGCCAGCAGGCCCATGGCAGTGAGCTTGTACAGAACCTGTTTCACGCAAGCCTCAGGCGCCGGCGCGCCACGTCCACCAGTTCATGCACCAGCGCCGGCACCGGCAGCGGGCGGCCGTCCACCTCGCAGACGGGCCAGGCGCCGCGGACGCTGTTGCAGAGAAAGGCCCCGCCGGCGGCGGTGACGTCGGCCGGCGTCAGGGGTCCTTCCTGCAGCGGGATCCCCGCCTGCACGCAGTGCTCCATGATTATACGCCGCATGACCCCCTTCACGCCGCAGTGCTCCAGCGCCGGAGTGGCGAGCCCCGACCCGCGCACGATGAACAGGTTGGCGGCGGTGGCCGAGATGACGCAGCCCCCGGTGTCGCACACGAGCCCTTCGCCGATGGCCGGATCGGTCCACTCCCCCCGCGCCAGCACCTGCTCCAGGCGGTTGAGATGCTTTATACCCGCCAGGTGCGGCTGGCGCGCGAGCACCGTGTCGCAAAACCGCACCCGCATGCCGTCGCGGGCCCAGCCCGGCGGCGTGGCCGGGGCCTCGTACAGCAGCAGGAAGACGCGCCCGCGCGGCGGCACCGGCGGCGCGTAGCCGCGCCCGCCGCCGGCCCGGGTGTAGATCAGCTTGACCACGCCGTCGGCCACCCCGGCCGCCAGGCGCACGAGCCAGCCCTCCACCCGCCCCAGGTCGGGCGGTGGCAGGCGCAGGCGCTCGCAGCCCTCGCACAGGCGCTCGGCGTGCAGCGGCCACAGGGGCAGGTCGCCGTCGCGCACGCGCATGGTCTCGAACAGGCCGTCGCCGTAGTGCAGGCCGCGCTCCTCCAGCCCGATGGAGGCGGCCTCCTCGCCGTCGATGAAGGCGCGCAGGATCATGCCTGCTCCAGGGCCCGCAGCACGCCGCGGGCCTTGGCCCGGGTCTCCTCCAGCTCGCGCCCGGGATCGGAGTCCATGACGATGCCGGCGCCGGCCCGCACCTCCAGCATGCCGTCCGCCGCCACCAGGGTGCGGATGAGGATGTTGAGATCCATGCGCCCGTCGTGC
>JALSIK010000253.1 GCA_026990045.1 Chromatiales bacterium
CTCATGCACCCGGTGATGCCCTTCATCACCGAGGAGATCTGGCAGCGGGTGGCGCCGCTGGCGGGACAGGGCGGTGAAACCATCATGCTCGCCCCCTACCCGCGCCACGACGCGGCCCTGGAGGACCCGGCGGCGGAAGAGGAGATCCGCTGGGTCCAGGGCTTCATCGTCGGCGTACGCCGCATCCGCTCCGGCATGAACATCGACCCCCGCCGCGCCCTGCCGGTGCTGCTGGCCGGCGGTGACGAACGCGACCGCCGCCTCGCCGCGACCTACGGCGACATCCTGCGCCGCGTGGGCCGGGTGGAATCCATCACCTGGCTCGACGACGAATCACGGGCCCCCGAGTCGGCCACCGAGCTGCTGGGCGCCATGAAGATCCTGGTGCCCATGGCCGGGCTCATCGACAAGGCCGCCGAGACCGCGCGGCTGGAAAAGGAGCTGGCGAAGCTGCGCGCCGACTACGAGCGGGTGGAGAACAAGCTGGCCAACGAGAACTTCGTCAACCGCGCCCCGGCCGAGGTGGTGGACAAGGAACGCGCCCGCGCCGCCGAGTTGCAACAACGCATGGAAACCCTCGGCGAGCAGCTCGCCCGCATCGCCGCCCTCTGACGCCCGCCCGCGGCGCAGCGCCGCCCGTCACGGCGCCGCCGCCCACATGACCAGGTTCACCACCCCGACGATGAGCAGGATGAACAGCACGGTGAACAGCAGCCCCACCACGATGTAATGCGCAGGGCGGCCGTGCTGGAAGTCGCGCTCGCGGTTGCGGCTGCTCTGCACGCCGAAGAAGGAGGCCAGCACGCTGGCCACCACCTGGCGCAATCCGGGTGTCCGCGGACCGGCCTCTGTATTTCTGCTCATCGCTGTCGTCCCGTTTTTCCGGCCCGGTTTCACCCCATTTTACCCTGAAACTCAACGGCCGGTCCCCCGGCTGAACTCGCGGTAGAGCCCCCGCACCAGGCCGGCCACCAGCAGCACACCCGCCACCAGCACCGCCCACAGGATCCAGCGCCGCCACGGCACCACCCGCTCCGGCCGCAGCCGGTCCTCGCCCCCCAGGGTCACGGGCGTCCCCGCCCGGGCCTGCTTGACGAACTGCCGGCTGTTCCCGTCGCGCTGCACCGCGTCCAGCAGCGGTGCGACGACCCCGCGCGGGGGACCCACCCGTGCACTGCCGTAGGCCAGCCGGAAGGGGGCATCGCCCCGGGCCACGAACAGCAGCCGGTGCGGGCGCCAGCCCAGCTCCAGCGCCGGGGGAAGATTGCCCGTGCCGCCCTCTCCCAGCAGCTCCACCCGCCACCGGCGATGGACGATGGCCGCGGCCACCGGCACCTCCTCCTGGACCAGCTCCCCGCCGTCCAGCCGCAGGCGGTACACCAGTCCCCGGCCGCGCACCCGCCAGGCATCCTGCGCACCGTCGCGGGCGGAGACCACCACCTCGGCCACGCTGTTGACCTCGGGCAGACGGACCCGCACCCGCTCCACCGGGAACCGGCCGCCGGTGTCGAACTCCCAGGCCGGCGGCCCCTGCCCGACCGGCCCGCGGACCCGCCGCGCCGGGGTCCAGTGCAGGGGCGCCGGCCGGGGACCGGTGCCGCGCACCGCCGTGACCCCGCGCAGGCGGGGAAAGGCCCCGGCCTCCTCCGGCACCAGCCGGAGATAACGCGCAGGGGCGCGGGGCAGCTCCACCCGGTTGCGCTCCAGCACCCGCCCGCCGAACTCCAGCCGCCCCACCGCGGCACGCGGCACCAGCGGCCGCCAGCGGGCCAGGTCCTCGCTCTGCTCCACCTTCACGGCCCCCATGCGCGGTGCGTCCTCCGCCCGGGCCCAGTGCAGGAGCAGGGCCCGCACCGCGCCGGGAGACTCGCCCAGGTCCACCAGCCAGGCCCAGGGCCGATCTTCCCCGCGGGCCGGGGCACTGCCGCTGATGTCGATGATGGATCCCCGGGCATCGGTGGTGACGTGCACCCGGGGAACGGTCCCGCCGGGGCCGGCGGCCTCGCCCGCGGGCCGGTGGAGCGGAAACACCGGCACTTGCCGCAGTTTCCGGCCGGGCCCGGGTGCCGCCGGGGCCTCCAGGCGATGGGGCACCACCTCGCCGCGGCTGTTGAACACCCGCAGGTCCACCTCCACGCCCTGGGCCACCGCGCGGTACACCGCCTCCGGCAGGGGCAGGGCATAGATGGCTCCGTCACCGTCCACCTCCAGGGGGATGGCGAAGGCGAAATCGGCGGGCGCGGGCCCCGCCTGGGCCCGGGCGCCGCCGGCCAGCACCGCCAGCAGCACCGCCGCTGCCTTGGCCTTCTTCATCGTCATGCCGTGCCCTCTCCGCCGGCGGCCGGACGGCGGGCGAAGAAGCCCGTCACCACCAGCAGCACGCCCACCACCAG
>JALSIK010000254.1 GCA_026990045.1 Chromatiales bacterium
CTGGGACATCGACAAGCGCAAGGTGGGCCAGGACGTGGCCCGGGCCATCTTCGCCAGGCCCAACTGCACCACCGTGTTCTGTCCCGACATCCCGGACACCGGGGTCACCGTGCGCATGGGCAGGGTGCTCGACGGCTTCTCCGAGCACATGCGCGACTATCCCGCCGAGCGCACCTTCGTGCTGGCCGATGCACCCGAGCCCGGCAAGGAGGACGTGGTGCGGGTGCTCAAGGAATCGGGTGCCGAGATCCTCATGAACTACCTGCCGGTGGGCTCCGAGGAGGCCACCCGGTTCTACGCCGAGTGCGCCCTGGAGGCCGGGGTGGCCTTCGTCAACAACATCCCGGTGTTCATCGCTTCCGATCCGGAATGGGCGCGGCGCTTCGAGGAGGCCGGCATTCCCATCATCGGCGACGACATCAAGGCCCAGCTCGGTGCCACCATCACCCACCGGGCCCTGACCGATCTGTTCGCCAAGCGCGGGGTCAAGCTGGAGCGCACCTACCAGCTCAACACCGGTGGCAACACCGACTTTCTCAACATGCTCAACCGGGCCCGCCTGGCGTCCAAGAAGGAGTCCAAGACCGAGGCGGTGCAGTCGGTGGCGGCCGAGCGCCTGGCCGACGAGAACATCCACGTGGGTCCCAGCGACTACGTACCCTGGCAGAACGACAACAAGCTCTGCTTCATCCGCATGGAGGGCAAGCTGTTCGGCGACGTGCCCATGAACCTGGAGCTGCGGTTGTCGGTGGAGGATTCGCCCAACTCGGCCGGCGTGGCCATCGACTCCATCCGCTGCGCCAAGCTGGCCCTGGAGCGCGGCCTGGCCGGCGTGCTCCACGCGCCGTCCAGCTACTTCTGCAAGCATCCGGCCCGCCAGTACACGGACGACGAGGCCTGGCGCATGATGGAGGCCTTCATCCACGGCAACGAGGCGAAGCTGCATGAAGTGCCTGATACTGGCCGCGGGACGCGGACGGCGGCTGCAGTCACGGGCTGACAGCAAGCCCCTGCTGCCCCTGCTCGGGGTGCCGCTCGTGGAGCGCACGGTGCGCGCCGCCAGGGCGGCGGGCGCCGACCGCTTCGTGGTGGTCACCGGGTACGCGGCGGACCGGGTCGAGGCCTTTCTCCGCGACCTGGCCGCGCGCCTGGACGTACCCATCGACACGGTGCGCAACCCCGAGTGGGACAGCACGGAGAACGGCCGTTCCATTCTCGCCGCGGAAGGGCTCCTCCGGGAGCCCTTCCTCTTGTCGATGGCGGATCACCTGTTCGAGCCGGCGCTGGTGCGCGACCTGCTGCGGGCACCGTTGCCGGAGGACGGCCTGTGCCTGGCCGTGGACGGCGACCGGGACAACCCGCTGGTGGATCCCGGCGACGTGACCCGGGTGTGCCGCGACGGCGACCGCATCACCGCCATCGGCAAGGGCCTGGAGCCCTTCGACGGTTACGACACCGGGATCTTCCACTGTACGCCGGCGCTGTTCGACGCCCTGCGCGCAGCGGGCTCGGAAGGTGACACCTCGCTCTCCGCCGCGGTGCAATGGCTGGCGGCGCGGGGCCGCGCCCGGGCGGTGGACGTCAGCGGGCGGTTCTGGTGCGACGTGGACGACGAGCCGGCGCTGCGGCGCGCGGAGGAGGCCCTGCTGCGGCGGCTGCGGGGCAAGACCGGCGACGGCCCGGTGGCACGCTGGCTCAACCGCCCGCTGTCCATCCGTCTCACCAGGCGGCTGGTGGAGACCCCCGTCACGCCCAACCAGATCTCGCTGTTTTCCTTCGGTCTCTCCCTGGTGGCCGCCGCCCTGTTCCTGTTGCCGGGGTGGTGGGCCCTGGCCCTGGGCGGCCTCCTGGCCCAGGCGGCCTCGGTCATCGACGGCTGTGACGGCGAGATCGCCCGCCTCAGGTTCCAGGGCAGCGACTACGGCGGCTGGCTGGACGCGGTGCTGGATCGCTATGCCGACGCCTTCCTGCTTGCCGGGCTCACCGCCCATGCCTGGCAGCAGGGCGGGGGACCGTGGCCGCTGGCTGCGGGATTCCTGGCCATCACCGGTTCGTTCATGGTGAGCTACACCGCCGACAAGTACGACGGCCTCATGCGCGAGCGCGGCGGGGCTCGGTTCCGCATGGGGCGCGACGTGAGGGTGTTCCTGATCTTTCTCGGCGCCCTGCTGGACCAGGTGCTGCCGGTCCTGGTGCTCATCGCCCTGGTCATGAACCTGGAGACCGTGCGCCGGTTGATCGTCTGCCGCCGGGAACCTGGCGGGGCGAGGGGTGGGGCGGATGTCGTCGCGGACCGGGCGCGGTCATGACCCTGTCGCACGGACTGCCGGTGAAGGAGGGGCGGGAATCGCCCGGCCCCCTGGCCTGTGCCGAGGCGCGGATCCGGGCCTTCGTCGCCCGCTCCGCGGTACCGGAGGATCCGCGCCATGCCGACAACACCCTGGCGTGGCTGCTGCGGCTCGCGCCGGAGGCCGATGCGGCCCTGCGCCTGGCGGCGCTGGGCCACGATATCGACCGCGCCGCGCCGGACAAGGTCCGGCGGGAGGACTTCGACGACTACGATGCCTTCAAGGCCGCCCATGCCCGCCATGGTGCGGAGATCCTGGCCCGCCTGCTCGACCAGTGCGGCGTCGAGGCCGCCGTGCGTGACGAGGCCTGCCGCCTGGTGTGCCTGCACGAGGTGGGCGGCGAACCCAGGGCCGATCTTCTGAAGGACGCCGACAGCCTGTCCTACTTCGAGGTCAACCTGCCCCTGTATTACCGGCGCGAGGGCCGGGCCGAGGCCCTGCGCCGCTGCGTCTGGGGCATCCGGCGCCTGTCGCCCCGTGCGCGGCGGCTGCTGGAGGACGGCCGGTTCGTGGACCCCGGGGTGGCGGACCTGGTGCAGGAGGCGCTCCGGCTGGCCACCTCCCCGGTGCCCGCGACCCCCTGACCGGGGGTCGGCGTCCGCGCGGCGCGGGTCGTGGTTGCCCCGCAGGCCGCCGTGGCCCATGCTGTGACGGGAGACTGACCGGGCGGGATTTTGATGCGCAAGATGTTGGAACTGCTGGCCGTGGCGGGGGTGGGGCTGGCGGCGTTCAACGGCGTGCTCTACCTGCGCCAGCCCGCCATGGTGTTCTTTCCCGAGCGCCGGCTGGAGCAGTCGCCCGCCGACTGGGGCCTGGCCTACGAGGACGCCTGGATCGAGACCGCCGACGGCGTGCGGCTGCACGGCTGGTTCGTGCCCCATGCCCGGGCGCGGCAGGCAGTGCTTTTCTTTCACGGCAACGCGGGCAACATCTCCCACCGCCGCGAGACCCTGGAGATCCTGCACCGCCTGGGCCTGGACGTCCTCGTCTTCGACTACCGGGGCTACGGTCGCAGCCAGGGGCGGCCCGGCGAACAGGGCCTCTATCGCGATGCCCGGGCCGCGTGGCGCTGGCTGCAGGAGCGCCGCGGTTACGGTGAAAAGGAGATCCTGCTGTTGGGCCGCTCCCTGGGCGGCGTGGTGGCCACCCGGCTCGCGGCCGAGGTCCAGCCCCGCGCCCTGATCCTGGAGTCCACGTTCACCTCCGCGCGCGACATGGCGGGGCGGATCCTGCCCGCGTTGTCACGGCTGGTGGTGCTGCGTTACCGGTTCGATGCCGAGGCCTGGATCGGCAAGGTGCGCTGTCCGGTCATGATTCTGCACAGCCCGGACGACGAGATCGTGCCCTTCGAAATGGGCGAGCGGCTGTACCGGGCCGCCCGCCCGCCCAAGCGGTTCGTCCGCCTGCGGGGCGGCCACAACGACGCCTTCCTGCGCAGCCGGCCCGCCTACCGGCGGGCGCTGGCCGATTTCATCGGCCGGCCGCCGCCCTTGCCCTGAGCGCCGCGGCGGTTACGCGGGCACGGCGGCCGTCACCGCGAGGGTGACCAGGATCGCGGTTTCCGTGAGTTCCACCAGGGCGCCGGCGGTGTCACCGGTGGTTCCGCCCAGGCGCCGCTGCATGGCCCGGCGCAGCAGCAGCAGCACCGCCGCGGCTGCGGCCAGCGCCCCGGCGCCGGCGGCTCCGCCCAGGGCGAGGACGGCGAAGACCACCACCGCCGCCGCCAGCCTCACGGCGCGCCGGGGCAGGTGGCGCGCCAGCGCGGCGCCCAGGCCCGCGTCACGCACGCAGCGAGTGGTGAGAAAGAGCACCGCCACCGCCGTGCGGCCCAGGACCGTGGCCAGGACCAAGGCCCGCGGCAGGTCGGGGCCGGGCAGGGCGGCGAGGGCGGCCAGCTTGACCATCAGCACCAGGACCACGGCGGTCACCCCCGCGGGGCCGGCGCGGGGATCCTTCATGATGTCCAGTGTGCGGCCGGGGTCGCCGTGGCCGCCGACCCAGGCGTCGGCGCTGTCTGCAAGCCCGTCCAGGTGCATCGCCCCGGTGAGCGGTACCCAGGCGGCCAGCAGGAGGGCGGCGCGCAGCAGCGGCGGCAGGTCCGGCATCGTCCACGCGGCCGCCCCCAGGATCAGGCCGAGGACGAGGCCCACTGCGGGGTAATGGACCAGCGAGGCACTGACCGCCTCCGGCCGGGGCGGCCCCGGCATCCGCACCGGGATGCAGGTGAGGAACTGGAGCGCGACGAGGAAGGCCTGCATGGTGTCAGGTGCCGGCGCAGGGTGCCACGGTGACCAGGTGGAGGCTGGCCGGGGCCACCTGGAACAGCGCCAGGTCGGCCGCCGGGCGTCCCTGCAGGTGACAGAGGAGGACCCGGATCACGCCGCCGTGGGTGACCACCAGGGATCGCCCCTCACCGGGAGCGGCGGTGATGTCGGTCCAGGCGGCCAGCACCCGGGCCCGGAAGTCCGCCAGCGGCTCGGCGCCGGGCGGCGGGTGCCGCTCCGGGTCCCGCCAGAACCGGGCCAGGGCCGCGCCCCCGCCACCGGCCTCGATCGCCGCCATGCTGCGGCCTTCCCAGGCCCCGAAGTGCATCTCCCGCAGGCGTTCGTCCACGACCAGGGGGAGGGCATGCCGGCGGGCGTAGTTGCGGGCGAAGCCGGCGCAGCGGTCCAGCGGGGAACTGAACACGCGGTCCCATGGCCCGTGTGCCGCCGCGGTCTCGTGCATCCGTGCCCATCCCCTGCCGGTGAGGCGGGCATCGGTGTGGCCGTTGAAGCGGGGGCCCCCTTCCACTTCGCCGTGGCGCAGCAGGCCCACCTGCATCAGGTGTCGCCCTCCGAGACCCCGGCCTCCTCGAAAGTGGCCATGCCGGCGTGCAGGGCGCAGGCCATGCGCAGCAGGGGGACGGCCACCGCGGCGCCGCTGCCCTCGCCCAGGCGCATGCCCAGGTCCAGCAGGGGGGCGGCGTCCAGGGCCTCCAGCACCCGGCGGTGCCCGGGTTCGGCGGAAACGTGCGAATGGAGCAGCCACCGGCCGGCACCGGGATTGAGCCGCACCGCGGCCAGTGCCGCCACCGAGGCGATGAATCCGTCCACCAGCACCGGCAGGCCCGCCTGGGCACAGGCGACGTAGGCACCCGCCAGGGCGGCCAGCTCGAATCCGCCCAGGCGGCGCAGGACTTCCCGCGGGTCGTCCAGGTGCCGCCGGTGCTGCTCCAGGGCCCGGCGGATGACGCCGGCCTTGCGAGCCACGCCGGCCGCGTCCAGCCCGGTGCCCGGCCCGGCCATGGTCCCCGGGTCCACCTCCAGCAGGGCACAGGCCAGGGCCGCGGCGGTGGTGGTGTTGCCGATTCCCATTTCGCCCCCGATGAAGAGCTGGGCCCCGGCCCGGTGCGCGGCCCGGGCCGCACGCCGGCCGGCCTCCAGCGCCGCGCCCAGCTGCTCCGGTTCCATGGCCGGCACGCGGGTGAAGTTGGCGGTGCCCCGGCCCAGGGCCAGGTCCACCACCCCCGGCAGCGGTCCGGGATCGGTGACGGTGCCCAGGTTGACCACTTCCAGCCGTGCCCCCAAGGCCCGGGCGGCCACCGCGATGGCGGCCCCGCCGCGCGAGAAGTTGCGGATCATCTCGGCCGTCACCGCCTGGGGAAAGGCGGACACCCCCTCGGCGGCCACCCCGTGATCGGCGGCGAACACGGTGATGTGGACGCGGTCCACGGCGGGATACGCGGTGCCCTGGAGGGCGGCCAGGCGGATGGCCACTTCCTCCAGCCGGCCCAGCGCCCCCGGGGGCTTGGTGAGCCGGGCCTGCCTCTGGGCGGCGGCCTCGCGGGCCGCCCCGTCGGGCGCGGGGGGCGGCATGTCCAGCCACTCGACGGCCACATTCATAACGGTTCTCCTTTCATCACCAGGGGCAGGCCGGCCACGGTGAGCACCACCCGGTCGCAGAGGGCGGCCAGGTCCTGGTGCAGGCGGCCCGCCTCGTCGCAAAAGCGCCGGCCCAGGGGATTGGCCGCAACCAGTCCCAGACCGGTTTCGTTGCTCACCAGGCACACCGGTCCCGGCAGCCGGGGGAGGATCTCCAGCAGCGCGGTGCGCTCCCTCCGGAGCAGGCCGGGGTCTTCCGACCCCAGCAGGTTGGTGAGCCAGAGGGTGAGGCAGTCCACGATCACGCAGTCCCCGCGGGCCTCGTCCAGGGCCTGTGCCAGGCGGATCGGTTCCTCGATGACCCGCCATCCCCGCGGGCGCCGGGCGCGGTGGGCCGCGATGCGGGCCGCCATTTCCGGGTCGCCGGCGGTGGCGGTGGCGATGCAGGTGACGGGCCGGCCGGTGTCCGCGGCCAGGCGCTCGGCGAGCCGGCTCTTGCCCGACCGCACTCCGCCCAGGATCAGGGTCTTCGCCGTGCTCACGCCGCCGGCTGCCTCTCCGCGAGCACGGCCAGCAGGCGGCCCGTGTCCAGGTACCGCTCCACGGCGTCGGCCAGCCGTTCCAGGCTGGCCTCCTGGAGGGCCTCGCAGTCCACGGGTTCGGCACCGGCCAGGCCGGCCCATTCCAGCAGTGCGGTCAGTGCCGCGGGCGCATGGAACAGTCCGTGGACGTAGGTGCCCAGGATCAGGCCGTCCTCGCTCACCGCCCCGTCTGGACCGTGGTCCAGGTGCAGGGCAGGCCGCTCCAGGGCGGGGCCCGCCGTCACCCCGGCATGGATCTCGTAACCGGTCACCGGGGCGCCGCCGGCGGCCAGGCGGCCTGCCACGTTGCGCAGGATCTTGTCGCGGTGCAGCGTGGTTTCCATCTCCAGCAGGCCCAGGCCCTCGCTGCGGCCGGGGGGGCCTTC
This sequence comes from Chromatiales bacterium, assembly GCA_026990045.1. GTDB lineage: Bacteria > Pseudomonadota > Gammaproteobacteria > CAMYNG01 > CAMYNG01 > JALUTW01. The sequence continues at coordinate 7,179 of JALSIK010000254.1, forward strand.
GACCCCGGCGGGATCGTGGATGGCCCGGCCCAGCATCTGGAACCCGCCGCAGATGCCCACCACCCTGCCGCCGTAGCGCAGGTGGCGGCGCAGGGCCGGTTCCCAGCCCTGGGCGCGCAGCCATGCCAGGTCGGCGCGCACGCTCTTGGAACCGGGCAGGATGAGGAGGTCCGCCGGCGGCGGGGGCCGTCCCGGTCCGGCGAAGTGCAGCGCCACCCGGGGATGGAGGCGGAGGGGATCGAAGTCGGTGTGGTTGCTCATGCGCGGCAGGGCGGGGACCACCACGCGCAGGGGCGCGGGGCCGGCCGCGGGTGCGGGCTCGCGCGGCAGGGCATCCTCTGCCTCCAGGTGCAGGTCCTGGAGCCAGGGCAGCACCCCCAGTACCGGCCGCCCGGTGTGCTGCTCCAGCCAGTCCAGGCCGGGCTGCAGCAGGGCGGGGTCGCCGCGGAACCGGTTGATGACGAAGCCCCGGACGCGGGCCCGTTCCCCGGGCGACAGGAGCGAGAGCGTGCCCACGATGTGGGCGAATACCCCGCCCCGGTCGATGTCGGCCACCAGGATCACCGGGCAGTCCACGGCCTCGGCGAATCCCATGTTGGCGATGTCGTTCCGGCGCAGGTTCACCTCGGCGGGAGAACCCGCGCCTTCCACCACCACCACCTCGTGGGCGGCGGCGAGCCGGCGCCACGAGGCCAGCACCGCCTCGCGGGCCTGGCGCTTGTACGACTGGTAGTCCAGGGCATCCATGTTGCCCACCGCCCGTCCCTGGATGATGACCTGGGCGCCCGTATCGGTGTTGGGCTTGAGCAGCACGGGATTCATGTCGGTGCCGGGTGGCAGGCCGCAGGCCCGGGCCTGCACGGCCTGGGCGCGGCCGATCTCGCCGCCGTCGGCGGTGACCGCGCTGTTGAGCGCCATGTTCTGGGGCTTGAAGGGGGCCACGCGCACTCCCCGCCGCGCGAGCCACCGGCACAGCGCAGTGACCAGCAGGCTCTTGCCGGCATTCGAGCTGGTGCCCTGGATCATCAGCGCCCGTGCCGTCACGAGGCGGTCTCCAGTAAGGGGCGCAGGTCCGGCTGCCGGAGGGCCGTCTCCAGGCGGCGCCAGTCGTACTCGCTCCCGGGCAGGCCCAGGCGCAGGCCCGGCGGGCGGGTGAAGAGGCGGGTGAGGATGCCGCGGCGTGCCAGCGCCTCGTGGATCTCACCTGCCCGGGGCGTGGGGACCCACTGGAACAGGGCACACCCCCCGGCGGGGGCCAGGCCGTGGCGCGAGAGCAGGGCATGCAGGCGTGCGGCGCCGGCGTGGAGCCACCGCCGCGCCGCCGCCTGCCAGCGGCGGTGGGCGAGGGCGGCGGCGGCCACCCGGCGCGCGGGGGTGCTCACCGGCCAGGGCCCCAGGGCCTCCTCCAGCCGTGCCAGCAGTGCCGGGTGGGCGCAGGCGAATCCCACCCGCGCCCCCGCCAGCCCGAAGAACTTGCCCACCGATCGCAGGACCACGAGGCCGGGTGCCGAGGCGTGGGGACAAAGACTCTGTTCCGGGGTGGGATCCATGAACGCCTCGTCCACCACCAGCCAGCCCCCGCGGGCGGCCAGGCGGCGGTGCCAGTCCAGCAGGAGTTCGGGAGGGAACCGGGTCCCGGTGGGGTTGTTGGGGTGGGCCAGGACCACCACGTCGGCTCCGGCCACCGCTGCCGCCAGCCGTTCCGCCGCGACCGGCTCCACGTGGTGGCCCAGGCGGGCCCAGGCCCGGCCATGCTCGGCGTACCCGGGGTGGATCACGGCCACCCGGCCCGGAGGGCGCAGTCCCGGCAGGGCCTGGATGACGGCCTGGGTGCCGGCTGCCGGCAGCAGGTGGGAGGCGGCGTAACAGGCGCGCGCGGCCTTCTCCAGCCCGTCGCCGGCCTCGGGCAGCCGCCGCCAGCACTCCGGCGGGAGGCCTTTCACCGGCCACCCCCGGGGGTTGATGCCGGTGGACAGATCCAGCCACTGCTCCCGGGGAATCCCGTAGCGCGCCGCCGCCCGGCCGATGTCGCCGCCGTGTTCAACCGGCATGGCCGAGTGCCCCCGCGGCGGCCAGCACGCCCACCCACAGCCACACGCCGCGGCGGACCAGGCCCAGCGCCCGCTCGATGCCGCGCCCGTCGGGACGGGCGCCGGTCCCCAGCCGCGGGCGCCGGCGCCAGCAGCCGCGGTAGCGGGCGGGACCGCCCAGGACCAGGCCCAGGGCCCCGGCTCCCGCGGCCATGACCGGCCCGGCATTGGGGCTGTCCCAGGCCGGGGCCTGGTGCCGCCAGCAGCGCAGGGCCGTGCGGGTGTGGCCCAGGCAGGCGTAAGTGAGCGCGGTGAGGCGGGCGGGGATGAAGTTGAGGGCGTCGTCCAGGCGTGCCGCCGCCCGGCCGAAGTCCCGGTAGCGGGCATCGCGGTGGCCCCACATGGCATCGAGGGTATTGACGAGGCGGTGGAGCACGGCCCCGGCGCCGCCGGCCAGCGTGAACCAGAACAGGGTGGCGAACACGGCGTCGTTGCCGTTTTCCAGCACCGATTCGGTCACCGCCGCCGGCACGTCCAGGACCGCGGGGTCACGGCTCACCATGCGGCCGGCCAGGCGGCGGGCCCGGCCGGCTTCCCGTGCCTCCAGGGCCCGGATCACGGCCCGGGCGTGATCATGCAGGCTGCGGTGGCCCAGGGCGAGGTACAGCAGGAGCACGTCGGCCACGGGCCCGGCCCAGGGCCGGCGGGCCAGGAGGGCCGCCGCCAGCACCGGCGGGGCCACCAGGACCAGGACCGCCAGCGCCCCGCGCCGGCGCCGGGCCCGGGGCGGGGTGCCGGGCCCGCCTCGCAGCCGGTGTTCCACCGCCTGGGCCAGGATGCCGAAACCGGCCAGGGGATGCCGGCGGCGGGGTTCCCCCAGGGCCCAGTCCAGCGCCAGCGCCGCCAGCACCGCCGGCGCGGTGATCATGGCGTGGTCTCCGCCGCCCGCAGGGGCCGGCGGCATTCCGCCGCGGCCCCGCCGGGCATGAACAACCCGGCCGCCGCCTCGGGGTTGGACGGAAAATACAGGTGGACATAGGAGGCCGTGAGCCGGCCCGCGCGATAGACCGGTTCGGGAGTGCCGTGGTGCCTGGCGGCGACGGAGTGGATGAGGGGCTGGAGGCCGCACTGCATGCGGGAGTGGTGGTAGGTGTGGCCGCGCAGTTCTCCCTCGGGCAGGGGGACCCGGTGCAGGCCCAGGTTGGCCAGCCGTTCCTGCACCGTGGCCGTTCCCGGCAGCACTCCGGCCATGGCGGCGCTGTGTCCGGCGCTGTCCGCCAGTGCCTCCAGCAGGTACAGCATGCCGCCGCATTCGGCCACCACCGGGCCACCGCCGGCATGGAAGTCCCGAACCGCCCGTTTCATGGCCTCGTTGGCGGCCAGCCGGGACAGGTGCAGCTCGGGATAGCCGCCGGGGAGGTACAGGGCATGGGCGCGGGGCAGGTCGGTGTCCGCCAGGGGCGAGAAGAACGCCAGCTCCGCGCCCAGTGCGCGCAGGAGATCCAGGTTGGCCGGGTAGATGAAGGAGAAGGCGGCGTCCCGGGCCACGGCGATGCGCACGCCCGCCAGGCGCCGGGGAATGCCGGCACCGCCGGGCGGCGGGAAGGCCACCGCGGGCGGCGGCGCGGGCGCCTCGTGCAACAGGGCGGCGGCCCGGGCGATGCGCGCGTCGCAGTCGGCGATGTCGGCGGGCTGGAACAGGCCCAGGTGGCGGGCGGGGAGCCCCAGGCCTTCGTCACGCGGGAGCCAGCCCCGGGCCGGGAGCCCCGGCGGCAGGCTGTCGGCCACCATGCGGTAATGCGCCTCGCCGGCGAGGCGGTTGGCCAGGACACCGGTCAGCGAGATCCCGGGGCGGTAACAGGCCAGGCCCTGGGCCACGGCACCGAAGCTCTGGGCCATGGCACTGCCGTCGATGACGGCGAGCACCGGGAGCCCCAGTTCCAGCGCCAGATCGGCGCTGGAGGGCTCACCGTCGAACAGCCCCATCACCCCTTCGACGAGGATCAGGTCGGCCCTGCCCGCCGCCTCGTGGAGCAGGGCACGGCAGTGATCCCGGCCGCCCATCCACAGGTCCAGGTTGTACACCGGGGTGCCCGAGGCCTGTTCCAGGATCATGGGGTCGAGAAAGTCCGGCCCGGCCTTGAACACCCGCACGTGCCCCCCGCGGTCGCGGTGGCGCCGGGCCAGCGCGGCGGTGACGGTGGTCTTGCCGGCGCCCGAGGCCGGGGCCGCCACCAGCAAGGCAGGGCAGCGGTGCACCGTCACCGGTCCACCCCCGGCTGGGCCCGGATCCCGGCCCGGAAGGCATGCTTGACGTCCTCGACGCGGGACACGGTGTCGGCCGCGGCAATGAGGGCGTCAGGGGCGCCACGGCCGGTGATCACCACGTGCTGGTGGCGGGGGCGTGCGGCGATATCGGCCAGCACGGTGTCCAGCGACAGCCAGCCCAGCCGCAGGGGATAGGTGAGTTCATCCAGGACCACCAGCGCCAGCCCCGGGTCCCGCAGCAGTTCCCGGGCCACCGCCCAGCCCCGCCGCGCGGTGCGGCTGTCCCGGGGCAGGTCCTGCGTCTCCCAGGTGAAGCCTTCGCCCAGCACTTCCCAGCGGACCCCGGGCTGGCGCCGGAAAAAGGCTTCCTCCCCGGTGTCCTGGCGGCCCTTGATGAACTGTGCCACGCCCGCCCGGAGGCCGTGGCCCAGGGCGCGGGCCACCATGCCGAAGGCGGAGCTGGATTTGCCCTTGCCGTTGCCGGTGAGCACCAGCAGCACCCCCCGATCCCCGGTGGCGCGCGCCATGGCCGCGTCCACCACGGCCTTCTTGCGCTGCATGCGCCGGCGGTGGCGCCGCGCCCGGTCCTCCTCCACCGCGGCTACAGGGCGGCGGCGGGACGGCTCCGGGCCGCGCGCCGGGCGAGCCCGGCCGCCAGGTGAACCAGGGCGGCCAGCCCGGTATAGAAAGCCAGCGACTGGAGGTAGCGCGGGAAGTACTCCAGCAGGCGGGCACCGAATCCGGCCAGGGTGGGTTCGGCGAAGCGCCCGGAGAAGAAGTAGAAGCCGCCGCTGGAGAACAATTCGCACAGCGACGCACCCGCCAGCAGGGCCCCGGCCAGCGGCAGCAGGGTCCGCCAGTGGAAACGGTGGCGGCGGGCGTACCAGCGGCCCGCCAGCCACAGGGCGGCGTAGGCGGGCCACAGGAACAGGTAGGCCGGGGTGAGGCAGAAGGCCCGGCCGCCCCCGACGATGTCGGCCAGGCTGGCACCGCCCAGCAGGTGGGGCAGGAAATCCAGGCCCCAGGCCGCGGCCAGCAGCAGGGGCAGCACCCACGCCGGCCGCAGGTAGACGCCGGCCAGGAAAAACACCGCCCACGAGGCGCCGGGCAGGGCATCGAGGGCGGGGAAGTGCTGGCCGCGGGTGGCGGCGAGCAGCAACAGCAGGATACTGCCGATGAGTAACTGGTGGCGGTTGGCGATGGTCAGCATGGTGGCCTCCCCGGTGTCGTTCACGGTTGGTATCGCAGGGTCAGGTACAGGCTGATCCCGGGCTGGTTGTAGAAGGCGGCGGTCTCGTAGTCCTTGTCCAGCAGGTTTTCGATCCGGCCCTGCAGCCGCCAGTGGGGGGCGAGGGCGCAGTCGAGGCGCAGGTCTACCGTAGCATATCCCCCCAGCCGGCGGGTATTGGCCAGGTCGTCGTAGCGCGTGCCGGCGCCGGTGACGGTGACGCCGAGGGTGTAGTTGCCGAGGTCGCGGTCGGCGTCCAGGCGCAGGGATTCCCGGGCCCGACGCGGCAGCAGGTTGCCGTCGTTGGCGTCCCCGGAACGGCTCTCGGGGTCGAGCAGGGTCAGTGCCGCAGTGAGATGCCAGCCGGCGGCCCGGGTGGCCACCGTCGCCTCCAGGCCGCGGATGCGGGCGCGGGCGATGTTGTTGGGCGCGAAGATCGCGGAATCGAAGGCGATGAGATTGTCGATGCGGGTCTCGAAGAGATCGATGGTCCACCGTGCCCCGGTGCCGTGGCCTCGCAGGCCCAGCTCGATGGTCTCCGATTTCTCGGGCTGCAGGGCGGCATTACCGTAACCCGGGAAATACAGCTCGTTGAAGGTGGGGGCCTTGAACGCGGTGCCATAGCCGGCGGTCACCCGCAGGCCGGCGTCCAGGGCCAGTCCCCAGGCCAGGCTGCCGGTGGTGTAACGCCCGAACTGTTCGTTGTCGTCGCGCCGCAAGGCGACCTGCAGGTCGTGGCGGTCCAGGGACGCCTGGTACTGGAGGAACGCCCCCTTGTTGTCGCGCGAGGTGACCGTGTACGCGGTGGTGCCGGCCACCCGGTCGTCCTGGTAGTCGATGCCCGCGGTGACGAGGTGTGTGGTGCCGACGGTGAAGTCGTTCTGCCACGAGAGGCTGTCGCGCACCGTGTCGAACCGGCTCTTGAACGTGCCGTCCTTGAAATTGTCGGAAAGGTCGCGGCTGCGCCCCCCCACCACGCTCACGAGCCAGTTCTCCGCCGGTGCAAACCGCAGGGTGGTGCCCAGCACCTCCTGCACCGCCTCGGACTCGTTGACGAAGCTGCCGTCGTAGGCGGTGGTGCCCTCGGAACGCAGGACCCGGGCCTCCAGCTCCAGGCCGTTGTCCAGGCGGAGGCCGGCCCGCGCGCTGGCGGCCAGGTTCCGGTAGCCGTCCCGGTCCGGCTCGATGGTGAAGCAGCCCGCGCCTCCCGGCGACGGCTTGCCGTCACAGGCGTTGAAGCCCCCGGTGTCGATGCCGTTCGCGGCCAGGCTGAACCAGCGCCGGCGGTCCCCGCCCCCGATGCCGGCAGCGGCGGTGGCGGTGCGGTAGCTGCCGCCGCCGAGGCTCAGCCAGGGGCGGTGGCCGGCGCCGCCGCGGCGGGTGAAGATCTGGATCACCCCGCCGATGGCCTCCGAGCCATAGAGGCTGGAGCGCGGGCCGCGCACGATCTCGATGCGCTCGATCTGCTCCACGGGAATGTGCTGGAAAGCGGCCGTGCCGGTGGTGGCGGAGCCCACCTCGATGCCGTCCACGAGCACCAGCACGTGATCGGACTCGGTGCCGCGCAGGAACACGGACGTGGACTTGCCCGCGCCGCCATTGTTGGCCACGGTGACGCCGGGCAGGTGGCGCAGGACATCCTGCAGGGTTTGTGCCTGTGTGCGTTCCATGTCGGCACGTGTGATCACGGTCACCGGCGCCAGGGTTTCGTCGGCGGTCTCCGCGGTCCGCGTGGCGGTGACGATGACGGGGGCCGGTTCGGCGGCGGCCACCGGCTGGCAGGCCAGCAGCAGCACTGCCGCCGGCAAGCGGGACAGATTCATGCCTGTTTCCTCCGGCGCGCTCACCCGCACGCCACGGGGTGTGACGACCGGGCAACGCGGAGGAGGAACGGGAACGGAAGGAGGGAGCAGGCGCCGTCCTTCTGCCGTGACATCGCCCTCCGCAATGCCCACCAACGGCTCCAGGCCGGTCTCCGGGCTTGCGAGCGCCGTGTGATGGCCGGGTGGATCGCCTTCCCGCGTCACCGACGCAGTGGCATCCTGATCCGCCCTTGACTCGCCTACCGTTGCGGGGGCAGCGCCGGACTTGTTTCCGACCGGGCCGATCGGAAACGCACCGGACTTCCCGTTTCATCCGCCGGGAGCATTCCCGGCGGACACCTGGAGCGGTGCCGCAATGTAGCCGTCCCCGCGGTGCGATGTCAAGGCGGCATCACGGGGGCGGCGAGGCCCTCCCGCCCGGAGCCGCGCGGGGTCAGGCGGTGCCCGCGTTGGCGTCGCGGGGGGTGTGGTAGTAGTCGCTTTCCTCGGCAAAGCGGCGCGCCTCGTCGAGGAGATGGCGCAGGCGCCATTCCGCCGTGGAGACCTCCACGCAGCTCTCACAGCCGGGATCGCCGCAGGGCTGGCGGGTATAGAGCCAGAAGTGCACCACGCCCGCGAGCAACCCGGAGGCGATTTCCCAGGCGTCGGCATCCGGTTCGTCCTGGAGCAGGCGGTTGCCCAGGGCCACCGCCTCGTCCGCCGCCCGGTCGAAGAGGGGCTTCTCGTTGTCGCTGGTGGTCATGGTCGTGCCGTGGGACCTGAAAGTGGATTGATGAGGGGGACATTGTACCGGAAACGGCCCGGCGACGGTGCCGGGCCCCGGGGCGGGTGTCGCGAAGGAGGCGACATCTTTCATCGGGCTACTGAAAAAGCGTCCTGGCCCTTTTCAACAGCCCGTGGATCAACACTCGGTGATACTGACGGCCAGCCCGCCCAATGACGTTTCCTTGTATTTCTCCGACATTTCCATCCCCGTCTTCTTCATCGCCGCGATGCAGCTGTCCAGCGGCATGAAATGCAGGCCGCTGCCGCGCAGGGCGAGGGACGCCGCGGCGCAGGCCTTGATGGCGCCGAAGCCGTTGCGCTCGATGCACGGGACCTGGACCAGCCCCTTGACCGGATCGCAGGTCATCCCCAGGTGGTGCTCCAGCGCGATCTCGGCGGCATTCTCCACCTGCGCGGGGCTGCCCCCCTTGGCCTCGCACAGACCGGCGGCGGCCATGGCCGCCGCGGAGCCCACCTCGCCCTGGCACCCCACCTCGGCCCCGGAGATGGAA
>JALSIK010000255.1 GCA_026990045.1 Chromatiales bacterium
CACCCTCCTGCACCCCGGACCGGAACGGGTGCTCAGCCTCTACGGCGGCAAGCTCACCGGCTACCGGGCCACCGCCGAGGACGTGCTGGAACGGCTCCGCCCCTGGCTGCCCCCGCGAACCCCGGTGGCCGATACACGGAAATTGCCGCTTGGGGAGACAAGCCCGTAGGCGCGACCCGGCCCGTTGTGTCAGGCCCTGCCCACGTTGCTGTCGAAAGGCGTGTGATAGTAGGTGCTCTCCTCGGCGGAGTAGCGCAGTTCTTCCAGCAACAGCTTGTAGCGCTGTTCGGCGGTGGCGATGTCGGCGCAGTCCTCGCAGGCGGGATCGCCGCAGGGTTGGCGGGTGTAGAGCCAGAAGTGGACGGCGCCGGCCAGAAGGGCCGAGCCGATCTCCCAGGGATCGGCTTCCGGGTGTTCGGCCATCAGGCGATTGCCCAGATCCACGGCGGCATCGGCCACCTCGTCGAACAGCGTTTCGGGTTGTTCCGTGTCGCTCATGGTGGTCTCCAGACAGGTTGGGCTATATTGGGATCATACACCGCTTCGGCAAGGAGCAAGCGATGCCGCAACCGCGTGGAATCCTCTTCGACATGGACGGCGTGCTCTACGTGGGCGAGCAGGTCGTCCCCGGCGCCATCGAGACCCTGCGCTGGTGCCGGGCGCAGGGCATCCCTTTCCTGTTCCTGACCAATACCTCGTCCCGGCCCCGCTCCGCGCTGGTGGAAAAGCTGGCGCGACTGGGTATCGAGGCCCGGGAATCGGAAATCCTCACCCCGCCGGTGGCGGCCCAGGCCTGGCTGGCCGAGCACGTGGACGGCCCGATCGCCCTGTTCGTGCCGGAAGCGACGACCCGCGAATTTCAGGGTTTGCCGATCGCCGCGCACGATGCCGCCACGGCGGCGGCCGTGGTGGTGGGCGATCTGGGCGAGGGCTGGGACCATGCCACCCTCAACGCCGCCTTCCGCCTGCTGATGACCGAACCCCCGGCCACGCTGGTCGCCCTGGGGCTCACCCGTTACTGGCAGGCGCCCGACGGCCTGCGCCTCGACGTGGGGCCGTACGTGAAAGCGCTCGAGTATGCCGCCGGCTGCGAGGCCGTGGTGCTGGGCAAGCCGGCGGCGCCGTTCTTCCGCGCGGCGCTGGATGCCCTCGGCCTGCCCGCCGCATCGGTGATCATGATCGGCGACGACATTCGCGGCGACGTGGCGGCGGCCCAGGCGGTGAGGATCCGGGGCTTCCTGGCGCGCACCGGCAAGTTCCGCCCCGCCGATCTCGAAGCCGACATCCGGCCCGATGCGGTGCTTGACTCCGTTGCGGCATTGCCGGCGTGGTGGGCGCAACAGGCTTGAGCGGCACGTTGGCGGGCTGAAGCCAATCGACAAAGGGAAACAGGGGGAAAGGCGCATGGGAAGGAACATCGTGATCTGTTCGGACGGCACGGGCAACACGGCCAACAAGAACCGCGGCACCAACGTCTTCAAGCTGTTCGAGATGGTGGATCTGCACGATCCCGAGCGGGAACAGATCACCTTCTACGACGACGGCGTGGGCACGGCCGCCTTCAAGCCCCTGGCCCTGCTGGGCGGCGCCTTCGGCTGGGGGCTGAGCCGCAACGTGCGGCATCTCTACGCCTCGCTGGCCCGGGTCTACCGGCCCGGCGATCACATCTATCTGTTCGGCTTCAGCCGCGGCGCCTTCACGGTGCGCACCCTGGCCGGCCTCATCACGCGCATCGGCATCATCGACGCGGCGCGCGCACAGAACGAGGCGGAACTGCGCAAACGGGTGCGCGAAGCCTGGCGCGCCTACCGGCACGACAATCACGCCTGGCTGGAACGGCTCTGGCACTTCGGCCGCCGGTCTCCTGACATCGACGCCTTCGCCCGCGAACACTGCCATGACCTGACGCACGATCTGCACGCCGCCGGCCGCGGTCACGGCAAGGCGCGGATCCGTTTCATCGGCGTGTGGGACACGGTGAGCGCGGTGGGCTTTCCCGTCCTCTGGGTGGCCGATGCGATCAATTGCCTGATCTACCGTTACAAGTTCCCCAACTACCGGCTCAGTCCCTGCGTGGAGCGGGCCGCCCAGGCCCTGTCGCTGGACGACGAACGCAAGACCTTCCACCCGCGCCTGTGGGACGAGTCACGGGAAGGCGAGCTGGCCGGACGCATCCAGCAGGTGTGGTTCGCCGGCGTGCACTCCAACGTGGGCGGCGGTTATCCCAAGCAGGGCATGTCGCTGGTGGCCCTGGAATGGATGATCCGCCAGGCGGAGGCGGCGGCCCCCGATCCGGCCGAGCGCCTGCGCCTGGTGGCCGCGGACAGGGCGTGGCTGCGGGAGCACCGCAACGTGCACGACAAGCTGT
>JALSIK010000256.1 GCA_026990045.1 Chromatiales bacterium
CTAATGATGATGCCCGCCGCCGTCGAGGTCGTGCTCGCGGTTGGCCAGCTCCGTCTCTTCCAGGTAATGCAGGACGGCACGGCTCAGGCGCGCGGGCAGGGCGTCGTCCAGCGCCGCCCCGGTGCCGGCGATGGCGTCCTCGATCTGCCGGGCCGTGGACTGCAACAGGTCGTAGGAGACCCACACCGACCGGCCCTCCACCTGGCACTCGTAGATCCCCATGAGCGCGCCCACGGCCTCGCGCACCGCCGCCGCCTGCTCCGGCGACGGTATCGCCGCCAGGTTGAAGCAACGGCGCTTGGGCAGGGTCTCGCCCCGCTGCCGCGGGGCCGGCACGCCGGGGCGGCCCACGTAGAGGTGGGGATGTTCCTCGAAGCGCTGCCGGCACTGCCCGGAGCAGAAGCGGAACGTGAAGCCCATGAAGCGGGACGACGGGGCGTCGGGGCCCACGGGCATGCCGCACACCGGGTCGAAGTCGTACTTGTTCGTCATGAGCCGCTGATGGGGATGAAAGCCCATGGTGACAGGTTCTATCCTCCTCCCCGGATCACTTCGTCGCAGAAACACGACGGGCGCCGGTAGTGGGCGGTGCGGTAGGTCTCGGCCAGCCGCTCCACCAGGCGGCGCGGATCGGCGTCGTAGAGGACGCGGGCGCCGGTGTCCTTGGCCAGGGTCCGTTCCAGTTCCGGCAGGTGGTCGGCGATGCCGCCGCTGCCCTCCAGTACCCCGATGAGCTTGCCCTCGTCGTAGGCGATGGCGAATTCGCCCAGGGTGCCCGAGCGCCCGCCCACCACGATGACGATGTCGCTGGAGCGGATGTTGGTCACCTCCCGGCCCATGAGCCCGCTGCCGGTATAGATGATCACGTCATAGGCATCGGAGGGCGAGAGGTACTTGTGGACGTGCTCGTCCAGGCTCAGGCCCGGCGAGATGCCCACCGACAGCCCGCCGGCGGCCTTGGCGCCACGGGCGCACTCGTAGGGCAGGCCGGGGCAGGCGCCGGTGATGAGGACGTAGCGCCGCTCGCCGATGGCCCGGCCCAGGGCGTAGGCCGCCTTGCGCACCGCCTCGGGCTCGTCGTCGCTGGCCGAGCCCATCACCCCCACGGCCATGGCCACGCCCGGGGCCTTGTCGAGAAAGCGCTCCGGGTGGGCGGCGAAGCGGTCGCGGCAGCCGCTGGAGCAGAAGTAGTACTTGCGGCCGCCGTGGTCGAGCATGGCGGCGGCCCGGGTCGGTTCCAGTTCCATGAGGCAGACGGGGTCACGCACCATGCCGGCGGGCCTCCCGGGTGTCGCAGGTGGTGGCCACCGCCTCGCCCCAAGGCGGCAGGGAGGTGGCGAAGGCGTCCTCGGGGAAGGGTTCGCGCCCCGTGATCCGGGGTAGCAGCGGCCGCAGGGCGGCTTCGGCCTGGGCCCGGGCGGACTCGCCCACGTCGGTGCCGTGCGTGGTGACGGGCCAGGGCATGGGCGGCAGGTCCGGCTCCAGCACGATGACCGCCGCGCCGCAGCCGCAGGGACAACGGCGCAGGGACACGGGCTCCCCGGTCAGGTACCAGGGGCGGCGCTGGTACAGCAGCATGCCGATGATCTCCAGCAGGGTCCAGGGTTGCCGCATGGCCCGGGCCAGCCCGGCCCGTCCCTCGTCACGCTGGCCGGCGTGATGGACGATGAGCACGTCCAGCCCGTACTGGCAGCAGATGGCGTCCACGGGGGCCAGCTCGATGAGGGCCCCGTCGCAGTAGAGTTCACCGTCGATCTCCACCGGCTCGTAGAGGACCGGCATGGCGGCGCTGGCCAGCATGGCCGGTGCCAGTGGCCCGTGGCGGAACACGTGCTTGCGGCCCGAGGCGAGATGCACGGCCAAGGCATGGAACGGCATGGAGCAGCCCTCGAAGGTGCGCGCCTGCATGTGCTCCAGGCAGAAGGCCTGGGCGCCGGCGGTGTCCGACAGGCCGGTCAGGCCGCGGCCGCGCCGTGCCAGCAGCGACCACAGGACCCGCGGCCACGCCGGGCGCCAGAAGCGCTCCGGGCGCACGCCGGAGAGGGCATCCCACCACTGGTGGATGGGGGTCCCGCTGGCCACGATCCCCCCGGTGACCGCGCCGGCGCTGCAGCCCGCCAGCGCCCGCGGCCGGAGGCCCAGGGCGTCCAGCGCCAGCAGCAGGCCGGCGTGGGCATAGACCCCCCGCACGCCGCCCGAACTCAGCACCACGCCCAGCCTGGGCCGGCTTCGATCCCGCGGTGCGGCGGAGGATGTCATGGGCCGTCACTCCCCCGGCACCACCACCATCTGGTGGCCCTGGCCGGCCGGCAGCTTGAAACTGCCGGTGACCGCGAGCGTGTCCTGGTCCACCACCCACACGAGGGGGGCCCGGGCGCTGGAGACGTAGAGCCTGCCGGTGCCGCGGACGGCGGCGAGGTGATAGGGTTCCGGTTCCAGGGCCAGGGTCCGCCGTGCGCCGGTGGCCAGGTCCAGGGCCACCAGCCGCTGTTCCCGGCGGCTGGTGACGAACAGGGTGGTGCCGTCGTCACCGAGGTCGAGGCCGTGCACGCCCTTGCCGATCCGGAAGCGGCGCACCGCCTTGCCGCTGGCCACGTCCACTTCCGTGACCGTGCCGGCCGTGAGATTGCCGGCGTAGATCCGGCGCCCGTCGCGCGAGAACACCATGTGTCCGGGGGCGGGACCGGCGTCGAGGGTGCGGGTTACGGTCCAGGTGGAGAGATCCACCTCGGCGATGTTGTTGTCACCGGTGTTGCTGACGTAGGCCCGCCGCCCGTCTTTCGCCACGAGGACGAAATTGGGACCCTGCCCGGTGCGGATCTCCCGCACCGGGCGATTGGCCTCGAGGTCCACCACGCCCAGCGTCCCCCGGCCGCCGTGCGTGGCCAGGACGTAGCGGCCGTCCGGGGTCACGGCCAGGTGGTGGCTGCCGCCCGCTGCCGGGATGGTGAACATGACGTGGCCATGGGCGGGGTGGATGAAGAACAGCCGGCCGGCCGGCCGGTCTCCACCCGCGCCCGGGGTCTCGCTCAGGCTGCCCGCCACCAGGTATTCGCCGTCGGGCGTGGCGGCCAGGCCGTGGGCGTTTTCGACCCCCGTGAAGGTGGCGGTGGGGACATGGGTCGCCGCGTCCACCGCCACCACCACGTTGCCGGTTCCGGTGGGGATGTAGACCGTGGGCGCGGCCTGCGCCATCCCTCCCAGGAGGCATAGGAAGGCGATGCCCGTCCTGTTCATGCCCGCTTTCTCCGTCGTTGCGCTGCCGCGGCGGGCGGCCGCGGGATCATTTCTCCAGTTCCGCCCTGCGCCGCTGGAACTCGCCCTCGTCGATCTCGCCGCGGGCGTAGCGGCGGCGCAGGATCTCCAGGGGATCGTCGGCCCGCGGCCCCGGCGGGGACACACCGCGATTGCCGCCTCCCACCAGGAACACCACCAGGGCCGCGATGCCGGCGATGAGCAGGATCCAGAAGATCCACATCAGGCCGCCGAAGAACCCCAGCATTCCCCCGTGGCCTTCCATCACCGCCATGTCCTCCTTCGCTACAGTTTCACCCGGCGCAGGCGCAGGGCGTTGGAGATGACGGACACCGAGCTGAAGCTCATGGCCGCCGCCGCGATGATTGGGGACAGCAGGATGCCGAAGAAGGGGTACAGCACGCCCGCGGCCACCGGCACGCCCAGCGAGTTGTAAATGAAGGCGAAGAACAGGTTCTCGCGGATGTTGCGCATGGTGACGCGGCTCAGGCGGCGGGCGCGCACGATGCCGCGCAGGTCGCCCTTGACCAGGGTGATGCCGGCGCTCTCCATGGCCACGTCGGTGCCGGTGCCCATGGCGATGCCCACGTGGGCCTGGGCCAGGGCCGGGGCGTCGTTGATCCCGTCGCCGGCCATGGCCACCACGTGGCCCTCCGCCTGGAGTTTCTTGACGATCTCCGCCTTCTGATCCGGCAGCACCTCCGCCTCCACCCGGTCGATCCCCAGTTTCTGCGCCACCGCCATGGCGGTGGTGAGGTTGTCCCCCGTGAGCATGACCACCTGGACTTTCTCCCGGTGGAGGTCGCGGATGGCGTCCGGCGTGGTGGCCTTGATGGGGTCGGCCACCCCCAGCAGGGCGGCGGCCTCGCCGTCCACGGCCAGGAACATCACCGTCTGGCCCTCGCGCCGCAGGTCCTCGGCCCGCTCCGCCAGCGGCCCCGGATCGATCCCCAGTTCCTCCAGCAGGCGGCGGTTGCCCAGGGCCACGCGGTGGCCGGCCACGTGGCCGGTGACGCCGCGGCCGGTACGGGACTCGAAGTCCTCCACCGCGGCCAGCTTGAGGCCCCGCTCCTGGGCCCCGCTCACGATGGCCTCGGCCAGCGGGTGTTCCGAGCCCCGTTCCAGGCCGGCGGCCAGGCGCAGCATCTCGCTGTCGTCGTGCCCGGCGGCGG
>JALSIK010000257.1 GCA_026990045.1 Chromatiales bacterium
TTCTTGATGAGCACGCCGGCCAGGGCGCCGCGGCCGGTGCCCACCATGATGGACATGGGGGTGGCCAGGCCCAGGGCGCAGGGACAGGCGATGATGAGCACCGCCACCGCGTTGATCACGGCATGGGCCAGGCGCGGCTCCGGCCCCCATTGCCACCAGACGACGAAGGTGATGATGGCGATCACCACCACCGCCGGCACGAAGTAGGCGGCGACCACGTCGGCCAGCTTCTGGATGGGGGCGCGGGAGCGCTGGGCGGCGGCCACCATTTCCACGATGCGCGACAGCAGCGTGTCCGCCCCCACCTTTTCGGCCCGCATGAGCAGGGTGCCGTTGCCGTTCACCGTGGCCCCGATGACCTTGTCGCCCGCCTCCTTGTGCACGGGCATGGGCTCACCGGTGACCATGGATTCGTCCACGTGGCTGTCGCCCTCGATCACCGTGCCGTCCACCGGGATCTTCTCCCCCGGCCGCACGCGCAGGGTGTCCCCCGGCTGCACCCGCTCCAGGGGAATGTCCTCCTCGCTGCCGTCGGGACGCACGATGCGCGCCGTGTTGGGGGCCAGCTCCAGCAGCATGCGGATGGCCTCGTTGGTCTTGCTGCGGGCCCGCAGCTCCAGCACCTGTCCCAGCAGCACCAGGGTGGTGATGACCGCGGCGGCCTCGAAGTAGACCGGGACCACCCCCACCTCGTTGAAGACCGAGGGCGGAAAGATCCCCGGTGCGATGACCGCCACCGTGCTGTAGGTCCAGGCCACCCCCACGCCCAGGGCGATGAGGGTGAACATGTTGAGGTTGCGGGTGACCACCGATTGCCAGCCGCGGACGAAGAACGGCCAGCCTCCCCACAGGACCACCGGCGTGGCCAGGATCAGCTCGAAGGTCTGGCGCAGGCGCGGGTCGATGATCTCCGCCATGCCCTCGGGCCAGAATTCGGCCGCCATGGCGGAGATCAGCACCGGCAGGGTGAGCACGGTGCTGATCCAGAACCGGCGGGTCATGTCGGCCAGTTCCGGGTTTTCCTCCTCCACCACCGCCGTCCGCGGTTCCAGTGCCATGCCGCACTTGGGGCAGGTGCCCGGGTGGTCCTGGACCACCTCCGGGTGCATGGGGCAGACGTACTCGGTCTTCACCGGGGCCGGCACCCCCGAGGCCGGTTCCAGCGCCATGCCGCACTTGGGGCAGGTGCCGGGGCCGTGCTGGCGCACCTCGGGGTGCATGGGACAGGTGTATTCGACGGTGGTGCAGACGCCGCCGCCACAGCCGTCTTCCGCGGCCGTTTCCGCCCCGGCCTCGCGGCCGGCGTAGTGCTCGGGGTGCTCCCGGAACTTGTGGTGGCAGTGCTCGCTGCAGAAGTAGTAATGCCGCCCCCCGTGTTCTTCATGCGCGGCGGCGGTGGCGGGGTCCACGTCCATGCCGCACACCGGGTCCTTGACCGGGCCGGCGGCGGGCGCCTCGCGCCCGGCGTACCGCTGCGGCGCGGCGGTGAATTTCTCGTGGCAGTGCTTGCTGCAGAAATACCAGGTCCGGCCCTCGTAGTCTTCGCGGGCGGCGGCCGTGTCCGGTTCCACGGTCATGCCGCAGACGGGATCCTTGTGCATCTGTTGTTCTCCTCCCGTGTCGGTAGCGCCGGGGACCGCGTCCCCGGCGCGTCGGTGTTCAGCGGTGATGCATGCGGCCGCGCTCGGCCTGGTGCTGCATCATCTGTTCCATCATCATCTGCATCATGTCGAGGCGCCGTTCCAGGTGCTGCATGCGCCGTTCCATCGTGTCCCCTTGCGCATCACCGCCGGCGCCCGATGCCGGGTGCAGGCCGCGATGCAGGTTCTGGGGACCGACGCGCTTGCCGCCTCCCTTTCCATCGCCGGCCGCCATCCCGCTCATCATGTGGCGCATCATGCCCATGCCCTTCTGCATCTCCTTCATGTGCTGCGCCATGAGTTGATCATGGGTCTTGGTGTCGCGGGCCTGGCGGGCCTTCTCCAGGACCTGCTGCGAACGCATCATCTGTTCGTGCATCTTCTGCATGTCGGTTTCCGCCGCCCCCGCCAGCGGGGCGGCCAGGGCGAGGCCCAGCACGGTGACGAGGATTCTTGTGCTCATGGTCTTGTCCTCCCGGGTTGATTGCCAGTGTTCACGGTTGTGACGCGGGATCAGGCGCCCGTCTCCGTGTCCACGCCGATCTGCACCAGGGTGTCGCTCAGGTAACGGTAGGGCGGCACCACCAGGTTGGTGGGCGCCGGCACGCCCTTGTACACCCGGCCGGCGAAGTCGAAGCGCGAGCCGTGGCAGGGACAGAAGTATCCCCCCGGCCAGTCGGCCCCCAGGTCGGCCGGACCGATGTCCGGGCGGAAGGTGGGCACGCAGCCCAGGTGGGTGCAGATGGCGATGACCACGAAGTGCTCGGGGTGCAGGGAGCGGAAGCGGTTGCGGGCGTATTCCGGCTGCTGGCTCGTGACCCGCGAATCCGGATCACGCAGGCGCTCCAGGAGGGAGGGGGCCTGCAGCCGCTCCAGCATCTCCGGGGTCCGGTGCAGCACCCAGACCGGGCGCTTGCGCCACTCCACGGTGACCTGGCTGCCGGGCTCGATGCGGGAAATGTCCACCGTCACCGGCGCGCCCGCGGCCCGCGCCCGGGCACTGGGCTGCATGGAGAGGATGAAGGGCACCGATGCCGCGCCCGCGCCCACCGCCCCGATGGCCGTGGTCACCGCGGTGAGAAACCGCCGCCGGCGCAGGTCGGGGGCGGGGGGGCCGTTTTCCATGACCGTATCATTCATCGCTGCAGCTCCTTGCCTTGCTGGTGTCCACCGGCTTCATGTCATTGCTGACAACGGATTTCCGGCGGGGTTCTGGGGGAATGGGGGCCGGGCTGATCCAGATCAACCCGGGCCACGGTTCCTGGAACGTGTCCAGCCGGACTCCGGCCCCGCAGGCCGCGGCGGATCCTGTGCGTGGCTCCACGCCAGGCCGGCGCCGGGCCTGCGGCGGTTGCCCGGCCGGGACCCCAGTATGAACCCGGGGTGGAGCGGAAGGTTGATCCGGATCAGGATTTCGTATCGCCGGGCCCGGATTTCTCCGGCCGTGGCGTGCCGTCCAGCGTCGCCGCCAGGCGGGCCAGCGCGGGGGAGATGTTCACGCCGGGGCGGGCGGCGGGTTCCAGGCCGCGCAGGGGGGCGGGCAGGCGTTCGAGGTTCTGCTCCAGGCGGGCGCGGACGGCGTCCAGCGTCTCGGGGGGGTGCAGGCGCCGTCCCCCCTGCATCACCGGCACCAGCAGCGGTTCCCCGGGCAGGTCTTCGTCCTCCAGCCCCAGGGTGTCCGCCTCCACGCGGCCGCTGGCGCCGTACTCCCGGAACACCTGCTTGCGGCCGGGCCAGGTGGCCTTGCCCTCGGAGCGCTTGCGCCGGGGACGACCCGCGTACTCCGCCAGCTTGTAGGCGCAGTCCAGGTAGGGCACGTCGCTGGAGGTGGTGAGGCGGGTGCCCACGCCGAAGCCGCCGATGGGGGCACCGGCCTGCCGCAGGCGCCGGAGTTCGTGCTCGTCCAGGTTGCCGCTGGCGAAGATGCCGGTGTCGTGCAGGCCGCCGGCATCCAGGATCTCACGCACCCTGCGCGCATGGGCAGCGAGGTCGCCGCTGTCGATGCGCACCGCCTTGACGTGGATGCCCTGCCGCGCCAGCCGCGGCGCCAGCTCCACCACCTTGCGGGCCCCGGCCTCGGTGTCATAGGTGTCGATGAGCAGGACCACGTTGTCCGGCTGGGCACGGGCGAAGCGGGCGAAGGCCTCCAGTTCGTCGTCGTGGGCCTCGATGAAGGAATGGGCCATGGTGCCGAACACCGGGATGCCGTACACCGGCGCCGCCAGCACGTTGGAGGTGCCGTCGAGACCGGCGAGGTAGGCCGCGCGGGCGGCCAGCAGGCCGGCCTCGGCGCCATGGGCCCGGCGCAGGCCGAAGTCCACCAGCAGGGCGTCCGGCGCCGCCAGCCGGCAGCGCACCGCCTTGCTCGCCACCAGGATCTGGAAATGCAGCAGGTTGATGAGGCGGCTCTCCACCAGCTGCGCCTGGGGCAGGGGCGCGGTCACCCGCAGGACCGGTTCGCCGGCGAAGAAGATCGTCCCCTCGGGCAGGGCGTGGACGTCGCCGGTGAAGCGCAGGCCGGCGAGCCAGCCGGTGAAGTCGTCGCTGAAGCGGCCGCTGTCGCGGATCCACCCCAGTTCTCCGTCCGTGAAACGCAGGCCCTCGAGAAACTCCAGGACCGTCTCCAGTCCCGCGGCGACGAGAAAGTTGCGCTCCGGCGGCAGGCGGCGGACGAAGAAATCGAACACCGCCGTCTCCTCCATGCCCTGGTCGAAGTAACCCTGCAGCATGGTGAGCTGGTAGAGATCGGTGAGCAGGACGCTGGCGCCGGCGGGCAGGGTCATGGTGTGGCTGGCCTCGTCCCGCGGGCCCGGCGGCCCGGCGGTTCAGGCGGCGACGGCATCGAGGCGGGCGGTGTCGGCACCGGCATCCTGCATCTCCTTCACCGCGCGCTCGCCGTCGCCGGGGTGGACCTCCACGGCGCGGATGGCGTCTTCCAGCAGCACCACCTCGAAGCCCTCCGCGAGGGCATCGCGCACCGTGTTGAGGACGCAGTAATCGGTGGCCAGGCCGCCCACGAACACGCGCCGCACTCCGGCCTCGCGCAGGCGCCGCGCCAGGTCGGTGTCCTGGAAGCCGGAGTAGGCATCCTTGTCCGGGGCGGTGGCCTTGGACACGATGATCGCCTGGGCCGGGAGCGCGAGGCCGTCGGCGAAGGCGGCCCCGGGGGTGCCGGCGATGCAGTGGGGCGGCCAGGGACCGCCCCGTTCCCGGAAGGAACAGTGGTCCGCCGGGTGCCAGTCCCGGGTCGCCACCACCGGCAGGTCCCGGCCGGTGAAGATTTCCAGGTAACGGTTGAGCACCGGCACCACCTCGTCGCCGCGGGGCACGGCGAGGGCGCCCCCGGGAAGGAAATCCCTCTGCACGTCCACCACGATGAGGGCATCACCGGGGCGGGGTTCCATGCTGGGTGACTGGCTCATGGCTGCGGCTCGTTGCGGGGCATCATCGGCACACCCTCCATTATTATGGGCGGAGCGGTGCCGGATCCAGTGCCTCCCTTGCCCGCGGCCGGCGCGGTGTCCTATTCTGGCACCTGTCCTGTCGGTATCCGTTTTCCCATACGAGGATCCCGCCATCACCCGCCCGTGGCTGAACCTGCCCCGCCAGGGCCGCACCGTGCCGTCGCGGCTGGCGGCCGTGGACCTCGGGTCCAACAGTTTCCACCTGCTGCTGGCCCGTCCCGGCGACAGCGGCTTCCAGGTCGTCGACCGCCAGCGCGAGATGGTGCGCCTGGCCGAGGGCCTGGGGCCGGACGGCCGCCTCTCGGCGGCGGCCACGGACCGGGCCCTGGCGTGCCTGGATCGCTTCGGCCAGCTCGTGCGCGACCTGCCGCCGGGCGCGGTGCGCGCGGTGGGCACCAACACCCTGCGCCGCGCGCGCGATGCCGGCGGGTTCCTGCGCACGGCCGAGGCGCGCCTGGGCCACCCCATCGAGATCGTGTCCGGGCTGGAGGAGGCCCGGCTCATCTACCTGGGCGTGGCCCACTCGGTGGCCGACGACGGGCGCCGGCGGCTGGTGGTGGACATCGGCGGCGGCAGCACCGAGCTCATCGTGGGCGAGGGCTTCACCCCGCGGGAGCTGGAGAGCCTGTACATGGGCTGTGTTTCCTATAGTCACCGTTTCTTCGCCGGCGGGCGCATCAGCCGCAAGCGCCTGCGCCAGGCGGTGCTGGCGGCGCGCACCGAGCTGGAGCCCCACGAGCGCCGGTTCCGGGCCGCCGGCTGGCAGCGGGTGGTGGGGGCGTCGGGCACCATCCGTGCCGTGGCCCGGGTGGCCGGGGGGCAGGCCGGCCTCGTCACCCGCCAGGCGCTGGAGCGGTTGATGGAGGCGCTGGTCGAGGCCGGCAGCGTGGAGCGCCTGCGCCTGCCGGGCCTGGGGGCCGAGCGCCGGCCGGTGTTTCCGGGCGGCGTGGCCATCCTGGCGGCGGTGTTCGAGGCCCTGGGGCTGGAGACCATGGCCGCGGCCGAGGGGGCGCTGCGCGAGGGGGTTCTCTACGACCTGCTGGGACGCATCCACCACGAGGACGTGCGCGGGGCCACCGTGAGCGACCTGGAGCGCCGCTTCGCCGTCGACACCGTCCATGCCCGCCGGGTGGCGGACACCGCCCGGGCCCTCCACGCCCGGGTCGCCGCGGCCTGGGACCTCGACGAGCCCGGGCTGGCGGCGCTGCTGGAGTGGGCCGCGCGCCTGCACGAGCTGGGGCTGTTCGTGGCCCACGGCCAGTATCACAAGCACGGGGCCTACATCCTGGGACACGCCGACCTGCCGGGGTTCTCGCGCCAGGAGCAGGCGGCGCTGGCCTTGCTGGTGCGGGCCCACCGGCGCAAGTTTCCCGGCGCCGAGTTCGAGGCCTGGGCCCCGGCGGAGGCCGCGCGCCTGCGCCGCCTGGCCTGCCTGCTGCGCCTGGCGGTGCTGCTGCACCGCGGACGGGGGGAGGGGGCGCCGCCGGTGGAACTCGCCGTGGACGGGCCGGCGATGAAGCTGGCTTTTCCCCCGGGCTGGCTCGGGGAGCATCCGCTGACCGCCGCGGACCTGGAACAGGAGGCCGCGTGGCTCGCGGCCGCCGGGATGGCGCTGAGCTGGGAGTAGGGCGATTCAGAGGACAGAGGACGGAAGACGGATGGCAGAGCCGTCGCACCGTTTCCGGAAATCAACGCAAGGGCGCAGAGGTGTAGGGTGTGACGGCGAAGCCGTCGCACCGTCCCGTTTTGCGGTCAGAAATCAACGCAAAGGCGCAAAGGACGCAAAGGGCGCGGAGAGTTTCGTTGTATTGAAATCAGACCCGCAGCAGCGCCGCCACGGCACGAACGCCCAGGCACCCCGCCACTACGGGGTCCGGCGGGTGAGTCGTTCCAGCAGGGCCTGCTGGGCGCTGACGGGGGGCTCGTCCGGCGCCGGCTGCAGGCGCCGGTAGCTGCCGTCGGGTTGCAGGATCCAGGCCTGGGTGTTGTCGGCCAGGTACAGCGCCAGGTCGTCCAGCACCCGCCGGCGCAGGACCGGGTTCTCGATGGGAAAGGCCACCTCCACGCGGCGGAAGAAGTTGCGCTCCATCCAGTCGGCGCTGGCGGCGTACACCTCGGGCCCCCCGCCGTTCTCGAAGTAGTAGACGCGCGTATGTTCCAGGAACCGGCCCACCACGGAACGCACGGTGATGTTCTCCGACACCCCGGGTATCCCGGGGCGCAGGGCACAGGCGCCGCGCACGACGAGGTCGATGCGCACCCCGGCCCGGGCCGCCCGGTACAGGGCCTGGATGCTGTCCTTCTCCACCAGCGCGTTGACCTTGACGATGATGCGGGCCGGGCGGCCGGCGCGGGCGTGGTCGGCCTCGCGTTCAATCTTTTCCAGCAACGAGCTGTGAAGGGTGAACGGTGACTGCAGCAGCCTGTTGAGCCGCTTGACCCGGCCCAGGCTGGTGAGTTCCAGGAACACGTTGTGCACGTCCTCGCCCAGCGCCGGGTCGCAGGTGAGCAGGCCGTAATCGGTGTACAGGCGCGCGGTACGGGCGTGGTAGTTGCCGGTGCCCAGGTGCACGTAGTGGCGCAGGCCGCCGGCCTCGCGCCGCACCACCAGGGCCATCTTGGCGTGGGTCTTGTAGCCCACCACCCCGTACATGACGTGGGCGCCGGCCTCCTGCAGCTTGTTGGCCAGGGCGATGTTGGCCTCCTCGTCGAACCGGGCCCGGAGTTCCACCACCACCGTGACCTCCTTGCCGGCGCGGGCGGCGGCGGCCAGGGTGTCCACGATCACCGATTCCGGGCCGGTGCGGTAGAGGGTCATCTTGATGGCCAGCACCTTCCGGTCCTGGGCCGCCTGGCGCAGGAAGTCCACCACCGGGGCGAAGGACTCGAAGGGATGGTGGAGCAGGATGTCGCGGGCGCGGATGGCCTCGAAGATGTCGCCCACGTGGCTCAACTCGGTGGGCAGGCGCGGGGTGAAGGGCGGGAACTTGAGGTCCGGCCGGTCCACCAGGTCGACGATGGCCTGCAGGCGGTTGAGGTTCACCGGGCCGTTGACCTGGTAGACGTCCTCCGGGTCCAGTTGGAACTGCTGGGCCAGGAAGGCGGCGATGCCGGCCGGGCAGTTGTCGGCCACCTCCAGACGCACCGCGTCGCCGTAGCGGCGCGAGGGCAGCTCGCCCTCCAGCGCCCGCAGCAGGTCGTCCACTTCTTCTTCGTCCACGAACAACTCGGAGTTGCGCGTGACCCGGAACTGGTAGCAGCCCGCCACCTCCATGCCCGGGAACAGGTCGGCGCTGTAGGCGTGGATCACCGAGGACAGGAACACGAAGTCCCAGGGCCCGCTGCCGGTCTCCGCCGCCGGCAGGCGGATGAGGCGGGGCAGGGCCCGGGGGGCCTGCACCACGGCCATGCCGCCCGAGCGGCCGAAGGCGTCGGTGCCCCGGAGCGAGACGATGAAATTGAGGCTCTTGTTGAGGATGCGGGGAAACGGGTGGGCCGGGTCCAGCCCCATGGGGCTGAGCACCGGCAGCAGCTCGTGGAGGAAGTACCGCCGCAGCCAGCGTTCCTGGGCCTCGCTCCACTCGCTGCGGCGGATGAAGCGGATCCGCTCCGCGGCCAGCGCCGGCAGCAGCTCCTCGTTGAGCACGCGGTACTGTTCCGCCACCAGGGCGTGGCAGCGTTCGCTCAGGGCCGTGAGCGTCTCCTGCGGGGTCATGTTCTCGGGCCCGGCCTGCACCGAGCCCATGGCCACCTTCTGCTTGAGGCCCGCGACCCGGATCTCGAACAGCTCGTCGAGGTTGGTGGAGGAAATGCACAGGAAGCGCAGGCGCTCCAGCAACGGCACGCCGGGATCCGTGGCCTGGGCCAGCACCCGGCGGTTGAATTCCACCAGGGAGAGCTCACGCGACAGGTAGAGATCGGGCCGGTCCAGGTTGAGGGTGTCCATACATTCAGTATAGGAAACGGGGCGCCGCTGCCGGTGGCTTGGACCGCGACCGGGCATGGAGTAGACTCCGGCGGGAGCCGTGGTCGGTGCAAGACGAGGAGAGCGACGATGCCGGGGAAAGCGAGACGAGCCGTCCGCCGGGGCCGTCACGGGCATGCCGCGGTCCGGGCCCTGGGACTCATGCTGGGGCTGGCGGTCCTGGGCGGCTGTGACAGCGATGCCGTTCCGGGGGCGGATGCCGGGGCGGGGGCCCCCGCGGCCGGCGCCGCGCCGGCGCGGGCCTGGACCATTCCGGCCGCGCCCGGCACCATCGCGCGGGGGGCGCGCCTCTATGCCGAGCACTGTGCCCGCTGCCATGGCGAGCGGGGCGAAGGGGCGCCCCGCTGGACCCAGCGGGGGCCGGACGGGCGCTGGCCGCCGCCGCCCCTCGATGGCTCCGGCCATACCTGGCACCACGACCTGGCGACCCTCAAGCGGGTCATCCGCGAGGGGAGTCCGGCGGGCCAGGGCAACATGCCGGCCTGGGGCGACAAGCTGACCGAGGAGGAGATCGAGGCCGTCATCGCATGGTTCCAGTCCCGCTGGCCCGCCCCCATCCGCGAGACCTGGCTGGAGATGAACGCCCGCGCCACCCGCGGCTGAATGCCCGGCCCGCAGGCGGGGAACTCCGGGGCCTGGAACGGGTCCATGTGCAGGATGCCGGGGCCCGGATCCCGGGCCATGGAAGTGACCGTACATTCTTTGCAGGAGTCGCCGTTGAACCGTCCCGACAAGCCTGGTTCCGCCCGCGGGGGCCTGCGCCCGCTGCTGGTGCTGTGGATGGTGGCCAGCCTGCTCTTCCTGGGGCCGCTCCAGCGCCTGCCGGCCGCCGCGGGGCCGGCGTGCGAGGCGGCCGCCGCGGCCCACCGCCACGGCCCGCCGGAGGCCGCCGTGGCCGGCAAGTGCTGTTACCAGCACGGGGCGTGCGGTGACCTGTGCCGGGACATCTGCACCATGCCGCCGGTTCCGGCCGCTGCCGGGATGGGGACCGCGGCGGCCGTCTCCCCCGGCGGCCTTGCCCTGCCGGCCTACCTCATTTCCAGCAAGGACTTCTTTCCCGTCCCCCTGAACCCGCCTCCCATTTCCGCTTTCGCCTGAATCGTGGGACCATTCGGGTTCCGCGCCCGGGTGCAGCGCCGGCCGGCCTGTACCCCCCGCTCTGTTGCGACTGACAGGTGAGAGACATGGACAAGAGAGTGATCGCGGGGATGTTCGCCTCCCTGCTCCTGTTCCCGGTCCGGGCCGCCGAGCCCCTGCCCCTGGCGGAGGCCGAGCGCCTGGCCCTGGAACGTGACGCCGTGCTGGCGGTGCTTCGGGCCGAGGTCCGGGCGCTGCAGGAATCGGCGGTGGCCGACGGCAGCCTGCCCGATCCGCGGCTCAAGCTGGGGGCCATGAGCGTGCCGGTGGACACCTTCGATCTGGACCAGGAGCCCATGACCCAGCTCCAGGTGGGGATCCAGCAGGCCTTCCCCCCCGGGGACACCCTGGCCATCCGTTCGCGCCGGACCAACCGCCTGGCGGCGGCGCGCGAGGCGGCGGTGCGGGAGCGCATCCGCCGGGTGCGCCGTGACGTGCGCCTCGACTGGCTGGAGACCTTCTACTGGGAGGCCGCCGGGCGGGTGGTCAACGAGAGCCGGGACCTGTTCAACCAGCTCGTCAACATCACCCAGGCCCACTACGCCGCCGGCCGCGAGCAGACCCAGCAGGACGTGACCCGGGCCCAGCTCGAGCTGGGCCTGCTGGACGATCGCCTGGTGCGGATCCGGACCATGCAGGACCAGCAGCGGGCGAAGCTCGGCAAGTGGCTGGGCCCGGCCCATGCCCGGCGGCCCCTGACGGGGGAGCCTCCCCGCTTGGCGGAGGTGCCGCCGGCGGCGGCCATCGCCGCGGGGCTGGACCGCCACCCGGTCCTGGAGGCGGCCGCGGCCCGCATCGCGGCGGCGGAGGACGGGGTGGCCCTGGCCCGCCAGGCCTACAAGCCGGGCTGGATGCTGGACGTGACCTACGGCTTCCGGGACGGCACCAATCCCGGCGGGGACGAGCGCGCCGATTTCGTCAGCGCCATGGTGAGCCTCGACCTGCCGCTGTTCACGGCCCGGCGCCAGGACCGGCGCCTGGCGGCGGCCCGCAAGCGCCTCGATGCCGCCACCGACGACCGTACCGAGCAGCGCCGCCGGCTGGTGCGGATGC
>JALSIK010000258.1 GCA_026990045.1 Chromatiales bacterium
GGACGGCAACTGGCTGGAGGTGGAGCGCCTGAAGCACAACCTGGGCAGGATCCACGAGCAGCCGGAGGTGGCCTTCCGCCTCACCCGCTACGGGCCCGACGGCACCACCCGGCTGGACGAGCCGGAGATCCTGCGCATTCCGGGCCCGGCGCTGCGCAAGCGGGGCCTGGGCAAGGACGTCACCAACAAGTTCCTGGGCGGGCTGCCCGGGGTGCAGAAGGAAGGCTGCGACGGCATCATCACCTCGGCGGTATTCGTCTTGCACCGCATGCCGGCCTTCATCCGCACCGTGTGCCTGGAGTTCTTCGGCGCCGATCTGCACCAGGCGGTGCCGGCCATCGTCGAGATCAAGGACTACCTGGACGGCCTGCCGGAGGTGCAGCTCGCCGGCATGGAGCACCTGGACGAGCGCTACGTGCGCGCGGTGCGCTACAGCACCAAGGCGCCGCGCCGGGAGCTGCCCAAGATGGTGCTGCTCATCGACGTGGCCGGGGAGGTGGAGAGCCGGGTGGCCGAGGCCGCCTCCCACATCGTGCGCATGGCCAACGCCCGCGACGGCGAGGGCTTCATCGCCGTCAGCCCCGAGGCCCGCCGGGCCTTCTGGGCCGACCGCGCCCGCACCGCCGCCATCGCCGCCCACACCAGCGCCTTCAAGATCAACGAGGACGTGGTCATCCCGCTGGAACGCCTGGCCGAGTACAACGACGGCATCGAGCGCATCAACATCGAGCTGTCCACCGCCAACAAGCTGGCGATGGTGGACGCGGTGGAGGACTATCTCGCGGGGGACCTGCCCGAGCTGCACCAGGTGGTGGCGGGCCAGGCGCCGGAGGAGGCCGACAGCGCCGAGCAGCGCGGGATCGTGGAGGACAAGAAGCAGGCCGCCCGCGAGCTGCTGGAGACGGTGCGCCGCCGCTGGCAGGCCCTCATGGCGCACCTGGACGACCCGGCGGCGGACCACCGGCCCCTGCTGGGCGAGGCGGCGGAGCACGTGCGCGAGGGCGACACGGTGTTCCGGCTGCTGCAGCGGCGGGACCTGCGCATCTCCTACCGGGCCGAGGTGGAACGGCCGCTCAAGGCCCTGTTCGCCGGGGCCGGGTTCGAGGGGGTGCGGGCGCGGCTGGATGCCATCCACGCCCGGATCCGCTCCTCGCGCCTGTTCGTGGCCACCCACATGCACGCCGGTGACGGCAACGTGCACACCAACATCCCGGTCAACTCCAACGATTATGCCATGCTGCAGGAGGCCGAGCGGGTGGTGGCGCGCATCATGGCCCTGGCCGAGTCCCTGGGCGGCGTGATCTCGGGCGAGCACGGTATCGGCATCACCAAGTTCGCCTTCCTCCCCGGGGAGACGGTCTCGGCCTTCGCCGCCTACAAGGAGCGGGTGGACCCGGCGGGGCGCTTCAACCCGCGCAAGCTGCTGCCGGGGGCCGACCTGCGCAACGCCTACACCCCGTCGCTCCGCCTGCTGGCCCAGGAGGCCCTGATCCTGGAGGCCAGCGAGCTGGGGGCCCTCAACGACATGGTCAAGGACTGCGTGCGCTGCGGCAAGTGCAAGCCCGAGTGCAATACCCACGTGCCGCGGGCCAACCTGCTCTACTCGCCGCGCAACAAGATCCTGGCCACCGGCCTCATCATCGAGGCCTTCCTCTACGAGGAGCAGACCCGGCGCGGCATCTCGGTGCGCCACTTCGACGAGATGAACGACGTGGCGGACCATTGCACCATCTGCCACAAGTGCCTGGCCCCGTGCCCCGTGGACATCGACTTCGGCGATGTCTCGGTGCGCATGCGCAACCTGCTCCGGGCCCAGGGACGCAAGCGGCTCAACCTGGGCACGCGCCTGTCCCTGGCCTACCTCAATGCCAGCGGGGACCACGCGGTGCGGCTGCTGCACCGCTTTCTCATCCGCGCCGGCTACGCCGCCCAGCGCCGGGCCCATGCCCTGGCCCGGCGCCTGGGCCTGCTGCCGCGGCGGCCGCCCGGGTCCACCACCGGGCCGCGGCCGGTGACGGAGCAGGTGGTGGAGCTGCTGCGCAAGCCCCTGCCCGCGGGCCTGCCGCCCCAGACCATGCGGGTGATGCTGGGCCTCAACGACGAGCGGGTGGTACCGGTGGTGCGCGACCCGGAGCGGACCGAGGAGGCCGAGGCGGTGTTCTACTTTCCCGGCTGTGGCTCCGAGCGGCTGTTCTCGCAGGTGGGGCTGGCGACCCTGGCCATGCTGTACGAGACGGGCGTGCAGACGGTGCTGCCGCCGGGTTACCTGTGCTGCGGCTATCCCCAGACCGCCTCCGGCGACGAGGCCCGCGGCCGCCGCATCTCGGTGAACAACCAGGTGCTGTTCCACCGCGTGGCCA
>JALSIK010000259.1 GCA_026990045.1 Chromatiales bacterium
GGTGTTGCCCGCGCAGCACCCCTTTTTTCTTGCAACGGGGCACGGACATGAGTGGCGGGCGACCTGCGCACGGACTCCAGGCCGGCTTCACCCTGGTGGAGCTGGTGGTGGTGCTGGTGGCGGCAGGCATCCTCGCCGCGGTGCTGCTGCCGCGGCTGACCCCGCGCGCGGCCTACGCCGAGCGCGTGTTCACCGCCGAGCTGGTGAGCATCGCCCGCCACGCGCAGCAGCAGGCCATGATGCGCGGGGCCGGGGTGACCGTGACCCTGGTGCTGGACAGCGGCGCGGGGCAATACGGCATCCAGATGGACCCGGGCACCGGCGCGGTGTGGCTCACCCACCCCGACGGCCGGCCCTTCCCGGTGCCCTACCCGGCCGGGATCAGCACCGCACCGGACCCGGTGCAGGTGAGCTACAACGCCCTGGGCCACACCACCGCCAACAGCGCGGTGACCGTGACCGTGAACAGCGACGGCGGCAGCCGCAGCCTGTGCATCGAGCCCACCGGCTACGCCCGCGAGGGGGGGTGCTGACATGAACGGCGGCGCCGGTCACGCCGGTTTCACCCTGGTGGAACTGCTGGTGCTCATCGTGCTGGTCTCCATCGCCATGGCCGGGGTCATGACCGTGTGGCAGCAGACCCAGCGCCACGCCGCCGACCCGCTGCACGCCAACCGCGCGGTGAAGCTGGGCCAGGCGGTGCTGGAGGAGATCATGGCCAAGCGCTTCGACGAGAACTCGGGCCAGGGCGGGGTGCCCCGCTGCGGCTCCGCCGATCCCGGCGCCCAGCCCTGCAGCACCACCTTCGGGCCCGACGCGGGGGAGACCTCCCGCGCCCTGTACGACGACGTGGACGACTACCACGGCCTGGATCTCACCCCGCCCACGGACATCAACGGCGCCGCGCTCACCGGCTATGCCGGCTACCGCCTGCGCGTGAGCGTGGCCGCCGCCGGCGGCGAGCTGTCCGGCCTCAATGCCGACGAGGCCAAGCGCATCGACGTCACCGTCACCACGCCGCGCGGCCACGACTACCAGTTCTCGGCCTACCGGGTGAACTTCTGATGCAGGGTCCTGCACCGACATCGGGCCGCGGCTTCACGCTGGTGGAGATCATCGTGGTGATCGTGGTGCTGGGCATCGTCGCCGGCATCACCACGCGTTTCTTCAACACCGGCATGCAGACCTACGCCGGCACCGAGCTGCGCGACGCGCTCTCGCGCACCGGCCGCCTGGCCGTCGAGCGGGTCAATCGCGAGCTGCGCAACGCGGTGCCCAACACCGTGCGCGTGGACGCCAGCGGGACCTGCGTGGAGTTCCTGCCCCTGGTGGCCTCGGCCCTGTACCAGGACCAGGACGTGACCTACGGTACCGGCACCGCCTCGGCCCCGGCGCCGGTGGCGCCCGCCCCCGCGGCCGACCGCTTCGACGTGTTCGACCTGGCCTTCACCCCGGTCGCGGGTGCCGCCTACTACGTGCTGGTGTATCCCTACGGGCCCGGCAGCGGGGCCGGCGACCCCTGGCAGGCCGCGGACCCCGGCCCCCTGGCCGCCTTCCAGGGCTTCGACGGCGGGGTGAGCCTGCCGGGCGGGGTGCGGCGCGTGGTGCTGGCCGCGAGCCACCGCTTCCTGCGCCACTCGCCGCGGCGGCGCGTGTTCATCGCCGGCGGCCCGGTGAGCTTCTGCGTGTCCGGCAACCGCCTGCTGCGCTACTCGGGCTACGCCCCGGCCGCCACCCAGCCGGTGCCGCCGCCGGGCGGACAGGTGCTGGCCGAGGACATCCAGACCGCGGACCCGGACGTCCCCCTGGCGGCGGTGTTCTCCTACAGCGGGCCGACGCTGACCCGCAACGCGGTGGTGACCCTGGACTTCCGCTTCATGCGCCCGGACCACCTGGGCAACGCGGAGTGGATCCGCATGAGCCACGAGGTGCAGATCCGCAATGTGCCGTGAATGCCCCGCCATCCTTGCGTACCGCGAACGGGGCGTGAGCCTGGTGGCCATGCTCGCCGTCATCGTGCTCCTGGCCCTGGTGGCGGCGGGCCTGGTGCGGCTGGTGGCCACCTCCCAGGTGGCGGTGGGCAACGAGGTGCTGTCCCTGCGCGCCTTCCTCGCCGCGGAGAGCGTGGCCCAGAACGCCATGAACCGGCTCTTTCCCCTCGACGGCAGCGCCCCCGTCTGCGGCCCCGTCAGCGTCACCTTCACCGCCGCCGGGCTGGCCGGGTGCAGCGCCCAGGCCACGTGCAGCGGCCCGGTGAGCATCCAGGGCCGGGACATCTACCGCGTCACCAGCACCGGCACCTGCGGCAGCGGCGAGGCCGTGGCCCGGCGCACCATCCAGGTGGGAGCGAGGGCGCCATG
>JALSIK010000260.1 GCA_026990045.1 Chromatiales bacterium
CCCACGCCGGCGGCGTTGCGCCGCTGGCCCGTACAATGAGTACTGTGCTGCGCGGCGCGCCTGGCCGGCGCGGCCGTGGACTCACAACGCGACGCGCGCGGAATTTTGAGACAGGTTCTAAAAAAAACGGCGGGCCGCAGGGCCCGCCGCAGGGGACGCCCGGTGGAGACCGGGCCGGGAGGAGAACGTGGCGGCCTAGGCGGGCACCGCCTCGGGCTCGTGCGCGGGCAGCTCCGCCGCCGCCCGGGGCGCCGGCTCCGCCGCCAGCAGGCGCGCCAGCTGGCGGTAGTCGTGGGCGGCGGCGGACTCCGCGTCGTAATCGATGATGGGCAACCCGCGACAGGTGGCCTCGCGCAGGCGCACGGTGTGGTGGACCAGCACCGGCAGCACCTGCTCGGGATAGCGGCCCCACAGCTCGCGCAGGAAGGCCCGGGCCAGGCGGGTGCGCTGGTCCACCATGGTGGGCAGCACCCGGAACGGAATGGCGGTCTCGTACTTGGCCTCGAGCCGGGCCACGTGGGCCAGCAGCCGCTCCACGCTGTCCAGCCCGAACAGGCTCATCTCCACCGGGATCAGCACCAGGTCCGCCGCCAGCAGCGCATTGGTGGTGAGCAGGCCCAGGCTGGGCGGACAGTCCAGGACGGCGTAGCGGTAGGCCCCCGCCAGCGGCCCCAGGCGCAGGGCCAGCTCCTTCTCCCGCGGCCAGTCGGCCAGCAGGGCCTCCGCCTGCCCCAGGGTGCGGGTGGCCGGCACCAGGTCGATGCCCGCCACCACGTCGGGGATCACCACGTCCTCCAGGTCCATGCGCCGGGCGAAGACCTCGTACAGGCCCGGATCGTCGCGGCAGTCCAGGGCCGTGCCCAGGGTGGCGTGGCCCTGCGGGTCCAGGTCCAGGAGCAGCACCGGGTGGCCTTCCCAGCCATAGCAGGCCGCCAGGTTGAGGGCCGTGGTGGTCTTGCCGCACCCTCCCTTGCAGCTGGCAACGGCGATGGTCTTCATCATGCGGTCCTCCCCTCGGTGGTGGAACCGGCGGCATCCCCCGCGGCGAACAGGTCCGGCTGCCACGGGGCCTGCCCCGCCTCGGCCAGCCTGCGGCGCAGGTCCCGCTCCAGCTCGGCGATATCGAGAATCCAGGCCTGGCCGCTCACCGCCTCGAAGGCGGTCCCGGCGTGGAACACCAGCAGGGCGTCGGGGGTGGCGACCACGGACAGCGCGGCCAGGGGCTGGGCCAGCTCCGGCAGGTGGCGGCGGATGGCCTCCACGCAACGGCGCAGGCGGCGCACGGGGATGCCGGCATCCATGAGCCGGCGGATGGCGCGGGCGGCCACCAGGTCGGAGAAGGCGTAGCGGGCATGGCCGCCGCGGGTGACGGCGGCGGGCACCAGGAGCCCGGTGCGGCGCCAGTGGCGGAGCTGGCGCACGCTGACGCCGCTCAGACGGGCCACCTGGGCGCTGGTGAAGCCGGCAGGATCCATGTCTGCCCCCTCGGGGGTGGCGGCCGTTACCTCAAAACCTAGCCCGTTCCGCGGACATGTCAAGAAAACGGACAGGAAACGGGCATTGTTGTCAGTTTCGGGCCGCCGCCAGCGCCGCCAGCAGGCGCCGCACCAGGGTCACCCCGTGGTGGATGCAGTGCCGCCGCCAGCACCGCGAGGCGGGAAAGGCCGCGGCCAGCAGGCGCCGGCGGGCCGGATGGTCCAGCCGCTCCGGGTCATCGTGGTGGTACTGGCGGTTCTCCTCGCGCAGGGCGTGGAGCATGCGCAGCAGGGGCCAGGTGCCGTGCTCCTGCAGCACCACGTCCAGCGGCCGGTCGCCGGCCAGGCGCCGGTACAGGTGGACCATGGCGCCGCGCACGGTGTAGGCGGGCGCGCCGGGTTGCAGGCCGGCCCGGGCACGGGCGGCGACATCCAGCGCCCCGCCGGCGTGCTCGTGCAGGGCCATGGCCCGGCCCCACCGCCCCAGCCCGGTGTGCACGTCCACCGTCACCAGCCGCTCCACCCCGGGCAGCCGGGCCTCCAGCCAGTGGGTGTAGGCCGCGGTCGAGGGCTCCGGGCGGTGGCCGCCGTAGAACAGTCCCCTCGGGTATTCGTACTGCCCGCCTGCCACGGCCTGGGCCAGGGGCCGCAGGCCGTGGCGGGCCAGCAGCCACAGGGCGCGGAGGTAGAACCCGTCGGCGCCGGGCGGCGACGGCGGGTTGAGCAGCGGGTCCAGCAGGGCGTAGCCCGGCGGCGCGCCGGACCAGTCGTCGTCCCGCGGCAGGAAGTTGCGGTTGAGATCCACGTTGTGCTCGTTGACCCGGCGCAGCCAGGCCATGCCCCAGGGATTGAGGGCGTGGACCAGCACCACCGCGG
>JALSIK010000261.1 GCA_026990045.1 Chromatiales bacterium
GAGGCGCTGGAGAAGGCGCGGGCCTTGCGGGACCGGCTGCACGAGAACGGCTACCTGCCCGGGGACCCGGAGGCGGACCCGTCCAGCGCGCAGGCGGCGGGCACGTAGGGCGGCACCGCGCGGCGACCTGCCGGCCTGGCGCGTCTTTCCGTCTTCCGCCGTCCGCCTTCTGTCCTTCGGCGCCGGCCCTGCTGCGCGATGCCGCCGTGGCGCGGCGGCGGCTTTCGCGATGCTCAAGCCGCCCTGCGCTGGCTCCTTTCCGGAGGCGCCGGGCGTGCAGGTATTCGATGTGACCGGTGGCGAGGCGGGGCGCTTTCCAGCCATTTTCCGCGCGCACGGCACCCTGGTGTACGAATCGCGCCACACCCGGCACTGAGGGCAGCGGTGATTGAGGGGGCCCCTCGCCGGGCGTACAATGGCCGGCCCGTTTTCACCGGAGAGGGCCATGGGCGACAGGCGGTTCGACGTCATCGTGGTGGGGGGCGGGCATGCCGGTACCGAGGCCGCCCTGGCCGCGGCGCGGCGCGGCGCCCGCACCCTGCTCCTGACCCACAATCTCGATGCCCTGGGCCAGATGTCCTGCAACCCCGCCATCGGCGGCATCGGCAAGGGCCACCTGGTCAAGGAGATCGACGCCCTGGGCGGGCTCATGGCCCGGGCCGCCGACCGGGCCGGGATCCAGTTCCGCATCCTCAACGCGCGCAAGGGGCCGGCGGTGCGCGCCACCCGGGCCCAGGCCGACCGGGTCCTGTACCGGCGGGCGGTGCGTGCGGCCCTGGAGGCCCAGCCCGGCCTCACCCTGTTCCAGCAGGAGGTGACCGACCTGGTGGTGGCGGGCGAGCGGGTGGCGGGGGTGGTCACGGCCCTGGGGGTGACCTTCCATGCCCCGGCGGTGGTGCTCACCGTGGGCACCTTCCTCGGCGGGCGCCTGCACGTGGGGCTGGAGAGCCGTCCCGGTGGCCGCGCCGGTGACCCGCCGGCCAACGCCCTGGCCGCGCGCCTGCGCGAGCTGCCGTTCCGGGTGGGGCGGTTGAAGACCGGCACGCCGCCGCGCCTGGACGGGCGCACCGTGGACTTCTCAGTCATGACCCCGCAGCCCGGCGACGAGCCGGTGCCGGTGTTCTCGTTCCTGGGTTCGCCGGATGAACATCCGCGCCAGGTGCCCTGCCACATCACCCGCACCAACCCGCACACGCACGAGATCATCCGCGCGGCGCTGGACCGCTCGCCCCTGTTCACCGGGGTCATCGAGGGGCCCGGGCCGCGTTACTGCCCGTCCATCGAGGACAAGGTGGTGCGCTTCGCCCAGCGGGACTCGCACCAGATCTTCATCGAGCCCGAGGGGCTGGACACCCGCGAGCTCTATCCCAACGGCATCTCCACCTCCCTGCCCTTCGAGGTGCAGGAGGCCCTGGTGCGCACCATCCCGGGCCTGGAGCGGGCGCGCATCACCCGCCCCGGCTACGCCATCGAGTATGACTATTTCGATCCGCGCGATCTCAGGCCGTCGCTGGAGACGCGCTTCGTCGGGGGGCTGTTCTTCGCCGGCCAGATCAACGGCACCACCGGCTACGAGGAGGCCGCCGCCCAGGGTCTGCTGGCGGGGCTCAACGCCGCGCTGCAGGTGGCGGGCGAGGATCCCTGGTGCCCGGGCCGGGACGAGGCCTACCTGGGGGTGCTGGTGGACGATCTGATCACCCGCGGCACCACCGAGCCCTACCGCATGTTCACCTCCCGCGCCGAGTACCGCCTGCTGCTGCGCGAGGACAACGCCGACCTGCGCCTGACGGAGATCGGCCGCCGCCTGGGGCTGGTGGACGACACCCGCTGGGCCGCCTTCTGCGCCCGGCGCGAGGCCATCGAGCGGGAGACCGCGCGCCTGGAGTCCCTGGTCCTGCGCCCGGAGGCGGCGGGGGTGCCGGTGGCGGCGCTGCTGGGCGAGCCGCTGTCGCGCGAGGTCACGGCCCTGGAGCTGTTGCGCCGTCCGGGGGTGGACTACCACCGGCTCATGCAGGTGCCGGGGGTGGGACCGGGGGTGACCGACGCCGGCGTGGCCGAGCAGGTGGCGGTGCAGGCCCGCTATGCCGGGTACATCGAGCGCCAGCGCGCCGAGATCGCCCGCGCCCGCCGCCACGATAACACGCCGCTGCCCGAGGACCTGGACTACGCCGCCGTGCCGGGCCTGTCGGCGGAGGTGCGTGAGAAGCTGTCGCGGGTGCGCCCGGCCAC
Organism: Chromatiales bacterium; assembly: GCA_026990045.1. Taxonomy (GTDB): domain Bacteria; phylum Pseudomonadota; class Gammaproteobacteria; order CAMYNG01; family CAMYNG01; genus JALUTW01. The sequence goes on from JALSIK010000261.1 coordinate 2,230, forward strand.
CGTGGGCCAGGCCGCGCGCATCCCCGGCGTGACCCCCGCCGCCGTCTCCCTGCTGCTGGTGCACCTCAAGCGCCGGGCGGCGCAGCCGCCAGGCGCGGCGGGCCGGCGCGCGCGGGCCTGAGGGTGGGGCCGGACCTGGCGCGCCTGCTGGAGGCAGGCCTGGAGCGCCTGGGCCTGGCGCTGCCGGCGGCGCCGCTTGTGGCCTACGTGGAGCTGCTGGCGCGCTGGAACCGCGCCTACAATCTCACCGCGGTGCGCGAGCCGGCACGCATGGTGAGCCACCACCTGCTGGATGCGCTGGCCGTGCTGCCCTGGGTGCGGGGCCCGCGGGTGGCGGACGTGGGCACCGGCGCCGGCCTGCCCGGCCTCCCGCTGGCCGTGGCCCGCCCGGACTGGGCCTTCACCCTCATCGACGCTGGCGGCAAGAAGACCCGCTTCGTGACCCAGGCGGTGGCCGAGCTGGGGCTGGCCAACGTGACTGTGGTACATTCCCGGGTGGAGGATGTCCGGCCCGAGACACCCTTCGACACCGTGGTGTCCCGGGCCTTCGCCGCCCTCGACGGGATGCTGGCGGCCACCGCCCACCTGGGCGGGCCCGCCACCCGCTGGCTGGCCATGAAGGGCCGGCCGCCGGCGGCCGAGCTGGCGGCGGTGCCGGCGCCGTTCCGGGTGGAGGCCGTGGCGCCGGTGCAGGTGCCGGGTCTGGACGCGGCGCGCAGCGTGGTGATCATTTCCCGCGCGCAGGGGGACGAGAGCACGTCATGAGCAAAGTCATCGCGGTGGCCAACCAGAAGGGCGGGGTGGGCAAGACCACCACCTGCATCAACCTGGCCGCGTCCCTGGCCGCCACCCGCCGCCGCGTGCTGCTGGTGGACATGGACCCCCAGGGCAACGCCACCATGGGCAGCGGGGTGGACAAGAACGGCCTGGAACACACCACCGGCGATCTGCTCCTGGGCGACATCGACGCGCCTGCCCTGCGCCACAGCCCGGAGGCGGCGGGCTACGACCTGCTGCCGGCCAACATCGACCTCACCGCGGCCGAGGTGGCGCTCATGAACCTGCCCGACCGCGAGGGGCGCCTGCGCGATGCCCTCATCACGGTGCGCGACGACTACGACTACGTGCTGGTGGACTGCCCGCCGGCGCTCAACCTGCTCACGGTCAACGCCCTGGTGGCGGCGGACTCGGTGATGATCCCCATGCAGTGCGAGTACTACGCCCTGGAGGGGCTGTCCGCCCTGCTGGACACGGTGGAACAGATCCGGCAGACGGTGAATCCGCGCTTGAAGCTGGAAGGGCTGCTGCGCACCATGTTCGACCCGCGCAACAACCTGGCCAACGACGTCTCGGGCCAGCTCATCCTGCACTTTCCCGACCAGGTCTACCGCACCGTGATCCCGCGCAACGTGCGCCTGGCCGAGGCGCCGTCCCACGGCCTGCCGGCCCTGCGCTACGACAAGAACTCCCGCGGCTCGCTGGCCTACCTGGCCCTGGCCGGGGAGATCCTGCGCCGCGACGAGGGCGCCGCCGCCGGCGCCGGCACGCACTAGGAGGGCCGGCCGTGGCGGGCAAGAAGCCGGGCCTGGGCAAGCCCCTGAGCGCACTGCTGGGCAGCCGCGCGGTGGCCGGGGCCGAAGCCGAAGCGGAGGCCGGGGAGGCGCTGCGCCGCGTGCCGGTGGAGCGCATCCGGCGCGGCCGCTTCCAGCCGCGCCAGGAGTTCGACCCCGAGGCGCTCAACGAGCTGGCCGATTCCATCCGCGCCCAGGGGGTGGTGCAGCCGGTGGTGGTGCGGCCGGTGGAGGGGGAAGGGTTCGAGCTCATCGCCGGCGAGCGGCGCTGGCGGGCGGCCCAGCTCGCCGGCCTGCACGAGATCCCGGCGGTGGTGCGCGAGGTGGACGACCGGGCCGCCATGGCCATGGCCCTCATCGAGAACATCCAGCGCGAGAACCTCAATCCCATGGACGAGGCCGCCGCCCTCCAGCGGCTGGTGGACGAGTTCGGCCTCACCCACCAGGAGGCGGCCGAGGCCGTGGGCCGCTCGCGCGCGGCGGTGAGCAACCTGCTGCGGCTGCTGGGCCTGGCCGACGAGGTCAAGGCCCTGGTGGCCCGGCGCGAGCTGGAGATGGGCCACGCCCGCGCCCTGCTGGCCCTGGCCGGCGAGGCCCAGGTCCAGGCCGCGCGCAAGGTGGTGGCCCGGGGCCTGTCGGTGCGCGAGACCGAGGCCCTGGTGCGGCGCCTGCAGGCGGGCGGGCGCAAGCCGGCCGCCGCGCCCGGCCGGGACCCCGACGTGCGGCGCCTGGAAGAACGGCTCTCGGAGAAGCTGGGGGCCCGGGTGGCCCTGCAGCACGGCAAGGGCGGCCGCGGCCGGCTGGTCATCCACTACACCAGCCTCGACGAGCTGGACGGCATCCTCGCCCGCATCAAGTGATGCGCGGCCCGCGCGTTGACCCCCTTTTTCGGCCCTTGTATACTGCGCGCCCCTGATTCCGGCGTAGGGATGTCCCGCTGAGCACCGCGCACAACGCCGCGCACGCCGGCCTGGACCGGGCCCTGCGCAGGATCGTCCTGGTACAGGTGGCCGCCGTCGCCGCGGCCGCCGTGATCTCGTCCCTCTTGCAGGGCATGGAATTTTCGCTGGCGCTGCTCTACGGCGGCGCCGCCATGGTCGCCGGCACCGTGTACAGCGCCCGGCGCCTGAAGCGGGCCACCGACGATGGCCTGGACGCCGCCGCCGTCTTCGCGGGCGCCGCGGGCAAGATTGCCCTGCTGGCCGGCCTGCTGGCGGCCGGGATGTGGCTGCTGCGCCTCCACCCCCTGGGCCTGGTGCTCGGCCTGGTGCTGGCGCAGGCGGGCTTTCTCTTCGCCCGCGGCGGCCCGCCCCGCCGGCGCGGCTGACAAGCGACGGTTTTTGCAATGTTTTTCGGGATTGAGATCAGTTCGACATGGCGACCGAGACGCAGACTGCTTCGGGCTACATCCAGCATCACCTGCAGAACCTGACCTTCGGCCGGCTGTGCGAGCCGGCCGGGGAGTGCCAGTGGCGCTTCGCCCACGACGCGGCGGAGGCCAAGGCCATGGGCTTCTGGGCCGTCCACGTGGACACCCTGTTCTGGTCCGTGGCCCTGGGCCTGCTGTTCCTGTGGCTGTTCCGCCGCGCCGCCAGGAACGCCGACGCCGGCATCCCCTCCGGCTGGCAGAACTTCGTCGAGTGGGTGGTGGAGTTCGTGGACAACTCGGTCAAGGGTTCCTTCACCGGCCGCAACCCCCTCATCGCCCCCCTGGCGCTGACCATCTTCGTCTGGATCCTGCTCATGAACACCATGGACCTGGTGCCGGTGGACTGGCTGCCGCAGCTGGCGGCCCTCGTGGGCGAGCACGGCCTGGGCATGGATCCGCACCACGTCTACTTCAAGGTGGTGCCCACCACCGATCCCAACGCCACCTTCGGCATGGCGCTGGCGGTGTTCGTGCTCATCATTTATTACAGCATCAAGATCAAGGGCCTGGGGGGCTTCTTCGGCGAGCTCGCCTTCCAGCCCTTCGGCAAGTGGGGCCTGCCGGCCAACCTCCTGCTGGAAGGCATCAGCCTCATTTCCAAGCCGGTGTCCCTGGCCCTGCGCCTGTTCGGCAACCTGTACGCGGGCGAGATGATCTTCATCCTCATCGCCCTGCTCTACTCGGGCGGGCTGTTCTGGGGCACCTTCGGCGGCCTGCTGCAGCTGGGCTGGGCCATCTTCCACATCCTCATCGTGGTGCTGCAGGCGTTCATCTTCATGACCCTGACCATCGTGTACCTGGAAATGGCGCACCAGGAGCACCACTGAACGGGACGCCACCGGTAACCGACATCGACATTCAACCAAGTTCTGCTGACAGGAGACGACAATGACCGAAGCCATCGCTTTCCTCTACATCGCCGGCGGACTCATGCTGGGCCTGGGCGCCCTGGGCGCGGCCGTGGGCATCGGCATCCTCGGCGGCCGCTTCCTGGAGGGCGCAGCGCGCCAGCCGGAGCTCATCCCCATGCTGCGCACCCAGTTCTTCATCGTCATGGGCCTGGTGGACGCGCTGCCCGTCATCGCCATCGCCATCGGTCTCTACGTGCTGTTCGCCGTGGTGGGCGGCTAGGCCACGGGCCGGACTGCAACAGAATCTTCAAGGTAAGGCCATGAACATCAACCTGACGCTGTTCGGCCAGACGATCGCCTTCATCGTCTTCGTCTGGTTCTGCATGAAGTACGTGTGGCCGCCGATCATGAATGCGCTCAACGAGCGCAAGCAGAAGATCGCCGACGGCCTGGCGGCCGCCGAGCGCGGGGTCCACGAGCAGGAGCTGGCGCAGAAGCGCGCGGCCGAGCAGCTCGCGGAGGCCAAGCAGCAGGCGCAGGAGATCATCGCCCAGGCGCAGAAGCGGGCCAACGAGATCGTGGACGAGGCCAAGGAGAACGCGCGGGCCGAGGGCGAGCGCATCCTCAACGCCGCCCGCGCCGAGATCGACCAGGCCGTGAACCAGGCCCGCGAGCAGCTCCGGGACGAGGTGGTGCAGCTGGCGGTGGCCGGCGCCTCGCGGGTGCTCAAGCGCGAGATCGACGCCAAGGCCAACGCCGACCTGCTCGAGGACCTGGTGGCCCAGCTCTAGAGACGGAGACGACCATGGCAGAGAAAACCACCGTCGCCCGCCCCTATGCCGAGGCCGCCTTCGCCGTGGCCCGGGCCGACGGCGACCTGGCGCGCTGGTCCGGCATGCTGGAGGCCCTGGCCGCCATCGCCGCCGACCCCGCCATGCGCGAGGCCATCGCCAATCCCGGGGTGGACCGCGGAGCGCTGGTGGCGGTGATGGAGGAGCTGGCCGGCGACACCCTCAGCGACAAGGGCCGGCGCTTCCTGCGGGTGGTGGCCGACAACGGCCGCCTGGCGCTGCTGCCCGAGATCGCGCAGCTCTACGCCGCGCAGCGGGCCGAGGCCGAGCGCACCGTGCAGGCCGAGGTGGTCTCCGCCTTTCCCCTCGACGACGCCCAGCGCCGCGCCCTGGTGGAGGCGCTCAAGCGCCGGCTGGGGCGCGAGGTGAGCCTGGACGTGCGGGTGGACGAGTCGCTCATCGGCGGCGCCGTCGTGCGCGCCGGCGACCTCGTCATCGACGGCTCCGTGACCGGCCGGCTCGAGCGCCTGGCCCACACCCTCATGCGGTAAGGCTTTCAAAGAGTTTCAAAGGAACGCCACAATGCAACTGAATCCATCCGAAATCAGCGAACTGATCAAGAAGCGGGTCGAAGGCTTCGAGCCGGCGACCGAGGCCCGCAACGAGGGCACCGTGGTCAGCCTCGCCGACGGCGTGGTCCGCATCCACGGCCTCAACGACGTCATGTACGGCGAGATGATCGAGTTCCCGGGCGACACCTTCGGCATGGCGCTCAACCTGGAACAGGATTCCGTCGGGGCCGTGGTCCTGGGTGACTACGAGCACATCTCCGAGGGCGACACGGTCAAGTGCACCGGCCGCATCCTCGAGGTGCCGGTGGGCCCGGCGCTGCTGGGTCGCGTGGTGGACGCCCTGGGACGGCCCATCGACGGCAAGGGCCCCGTGGAGGCCGGGCTCACCTCGCCCATCGAGAAGGTGGCGCCGGGCGTCATCACCCGCCAGTCGGTGAGCCAGCCGGTGCAGATCGGGCTCAAGGCCATCGACGCCATGGTGCCCATCGGCCGCGGCCAGCGCGAGCTCATCATCGGTGACCGCCAGACCGGCAAGACCGCGGTGGCCATCGACGCCATCATCAACCAGAAGGGCACCGGCATCAAGTGCATCTATGTGGCCGTGGGCCAGAAGGCGTCCTCGGTGGCGGCGGTGGTGCGCAAGCTGGAGGAGCACGGCGCCATGGAGCACACCATCGTGGTGGCGGCCACCGCGGCCGAGTCCGCCGCCATGCAGTTCATCGCGCCCTACGCCGGCTGCGCCATGGGCGAGTACTTCCGCGACCGCGGCGAGGACGCCCTCATCATCTACGACGACCTCACCAAGCAGGCCTGGGCCTACCGCCAGGTGTCGCTGCTGCTGCGGCGCCCGCCGGGCCGCGAGGCCTATCCCGGCGACGTGTTCTACCTGCACTCGCGCCTGCTGGAGCGTGCCGCCCGGGTCAATGCCGACTACGTGGAGAAGGTCACCAACGGCGAGGTCAAGGGCAAGACCGGTTCCCTCACCGCCCTGCCCATCATCGAGACCCAGGCCGGTGACGTGTCGGCCTTCGTGCCCACCAACGTCATCTCCATCACCGACGGCCAGATCTTCCTGGAGACCGACCTGTTCAACGCCGGCATCCGGCCCGCCATCAACGCCGGCCTGTCGGTGTCGCGCGTGGGCGGCGCGGCCCAGACCAAGATCATCAAGAAGCTCGGCGGCGGCGTGCGCCTGGACCTGGCCCAGTACCGCGAGCTGGCGGCCTTCGCCCAGTTCGCCTCCGACCTGGACGAGTCCACGCGCAAGCAGATCGAGCGCGGCCAGCGCGTGACCGAGATCATGAAGCAGAAGCAGTACCATCCCATGAGCGTGGCCCAGCAGGCCTTCTCGCTCATGGCCGCCAACTACGGCTACCTCGATGACATCGAGGTGAAGAAGGTGGTGGACTTCGAGGACGCCATGCACTCGTTCCTCAAGAGCAAGTACCAGGCGCTGCTGGACAAGATCAACGAGAGCGGCGACTTCACCGACGAGATCGAGTCCGACATGAAGGCCGCGCTGGACGACTTCAAGGCCCACGGCGCCTGGTAAGGGGAGCAGCCGACGATGGCAGGCGGCAAAGAGATCCGCACCAAGATCCGGAGCGTCCAGAGCACGCAGAAGATCACGCGTGCCATGGAGATGGTGGCGGCGAGCAAGATGCGCAAGGCCCAGGACCGCATGGCGGCCACGCGCCCGTACTCGCAGAAGATGCGGGCGGTGATCAGCCACCTGGCCTTTGCCCACACCGAGTACCGGCATCCGTTCCTGGTGCCGCGGGAGGCGAAGCGCATCGGGCTCATCGTGGTGTCCACCGACCGCGGCCTGTGCGGCGGCCTCAACAACAACCTGTTCCGCGAGCTGCTGGGGCAGATGAGGCAGTGGGACGCCGAGGGGCTGGAGATGGAACTGTGCACCTTCGGCCAGAAGGCGTTCCAGTTCTTCCGGCGCCTGGGCACCGCCATCAGCGGCCAGGCCACGCACCTGGGCGACACGCCCGCGGTGACCGACGTCATCGGCACGGTGAAGGTGATGCTGGACGCCTACGACGAGGGCCGCATCGACCGCCTCTACCTGGTGTACAACGAGTTCGTCAACACCATGACCCAGCGCCCGGTCGTCGACCAGATCCTGCCCATCGAGCCCGGGGATCTGGACGAGGACCTGCGCCACCACTGGGACTACATCTACGAGCCCGACGCCCGCGAGGTGCTGGACGGGCTCATGGACCGCTACATCGAGTCCCTGGTCTACCAGGCCGTGGTGGAGAACATCGCCTGCGAGCAGGCCGCGCGCATGGTGGCGATGAAGGCGGCGTCGGACAACGCCGGCAACCTCATCGACGAGCTGCAGCTGGCCTACAACAAGGCGCGCCAGGCCGCCATCACCCAGGAGCTGTCGGAGATCATCAGCGGCGCGGCGGCGGTTTGATCAAATCGGCGGCGGCGCCCGGGGCGCCGCCGCGGCGGAATTTGCACCTGTTTTCGAGGAAAGAGCCATGAGTTCCGGACATATTGCACAGATCATCGGCGCCGTGGTGGACGTCAAGTTCCCGCGCGACGCCATGCCCAAGGTCTACGACGCCCTCAGGGTGGACGACGCCGGCCTGACCCTGGAGGTGCAGCAGCAGCTCGGTGACGGGGTGGTGCGTTGCATCGCCATGGGCAGCACCGACGGCCTCAAGCGCCAGATGGCGGTGACCAACACGGGCGCCCCCATCACCGTGCCCGTGGGGCAGGCCACCCTGGGCAGGATCATGGACGTGCTGGGCGAGCCGGTGGACGAGGCCGGGCCGGTGGAGGCCGAGGCCCGCTGGCCCATCCACCGCAAGCCGCCGGCCTACGCCGACCAGGCCGCGACGGTGGAGATCCTGGAGACCGGCATCAAGGTCATCGACCTGGTCATGCCCATCGCCAAGGGCGGCAAGGTGGGCCTGTTCGGCGGCGCCGGCGTGGGCAAGACCGTGACCCTCATGGAGCTCATCCGCAACATCGCCATCGAGCACTCGGGTTTCTCGGTGTTCGCCGGCGTGGGCGAGCGGACCCGCGAGGGCAACGACTTCTACCACGAGATGCAGGAGTCCGGGGTGCTGGACAAGGTGGCCCTGGTCTACGGCCAGATGAACGAGCCGCCGGGCAACCGCCTGCGCGTGGCGCTCACCGGCCTGACCATGGCGGAGTACTTTCGCGACGAGGGCCGCGACGTGCTCATGTTCATCGACAACATCTACCGCTACACCCTGGCCGGCACCGAGGTCTCGGCCCTGCTCGGCCGCATGCCCTCGGCGGTGGGCTACCAGCCGACCCTGGCCGAGGAGATGGGCGTGCTGCAGGAGCGCATCACCTCCACCAAGACCGGTTCCATCACCTCGTTCCAGGCCGTGTACGTGCCGGCCGACGACCTCACCGACCCGTCGCCGGCCACCACCTTCTCCCACCTGGACGCGACCCTGGTGCTGTCGCGCCAGATCGCCGAGCTGGGCATCTACCCCGCGGTGGACCCGCTGGACTCCACCTCGCGCCAGCTCGACCCGCTGGTCATCGGCGAGGAGCACTACAACGTCGCGCGCCAGGTCCAGGGCACGCTGCAGCGCTACAAGGAGCTCAAGGACATCATCGCCATCCTCGGCATGGACGAGCTGTCCGAGGAGGACAAGCTCATCGTGGCCCGGGCGCGCAAGATCCAGCGCTTCCTGTCGCAGCCGTTCTTCGTCGCCGAGGTGTTCACCGGCGCGCCCGGCAAGTACGTCTCTCTCAAGGACACCATCCGCGGCTTCAAGGGCATCGTCGAGGGCGAGTACGACGACCTGCCGGAGCAGGCGTTCTACATGGTGGGCACCATCGAGGAGGCCGTGGAGAAGGCCAAGACCCTGTAACGACCGGACCCCGCGGCGCGGGGTCGCGATGGAGGAACCGCAGCAATGGCCATGACCATGCACGTGGACATCGTCAGCGCCGAGGCCGAGATCTTCTCCGGCACGGCGGAGATGGTGGTGGCGCCCGCCAAGATGGGGGAGGTGGGCATCTTCCCCCGCCACACCCCGATGCTCACGCCGCTCAAGCCGGGCGAGGTGCGGGTGATCCTGGAGGGCGGCGAGGAGCAGTCCTTCTACGTCTCGGGCGGCATCCTCGAGGTCCAGCCCCACGTGGTCACGGTGCTGTCGGACACCGCGTTGCGTGCCGCCGACCTGGACGAGGCCGCGGCCCTGGAGGCCAAGCGCCGGGCCGAGGAGGCGCTCAGGGACCGCAAGAGCCAGGTGGACTACGCCCGCGCCCAGGCCGAGCTGGCCGAGGCCATCGCCCAGCTCCAGGCCATCAAGAAGCTGCGCGAGAAGAAGGGCCGCTGAGGGCGCGGCACCGGCACGCACCGGCCCCGCTGCCACCCGGGAGGTAACGCATGAGCGAGGAAACGGTCCGCGACGGCATGGTGGTGGCCATCACCTACGCCATCATCGACAGCGAGGGGCGGGTGCTGGAGCAGTCGGACATCCCCATCGAGTACGTCCACGGCCGCGACCAGCGGCTGTTCCCCAAGATCATGACCAACCTCGCCGGCAGGACCGTGGGCGAGTCGGTGGACGTGTTCTTCAGCGCCGAGGAGAAGGCCTTCGGCGAGCCGGATCCCGGACTGACCTTCGCCGACGACCTCGACAACGTCCCCCCCGAGTTCCGCCGCGTCGGCGCCGAGGCGGTGTTCGAGAACGAGGCCGGCGAGACCGTCACCATGCGCGTGGTCCGCATCAGTGACGGCAAGGTGTACCTGGACGGCAACCATCCCCTCATGGGCAAGGACCTCACCTTCCGCGTCACCGTCCAGGGCATCCGCCCCGCCACCGAGGCCGAGCTGGCCGCCGGGGAGCCCGGCGGCGCGCCCCGGCTCCACTGAGCCCCTGCGGGCCGGCGCCCTTGCACGGCGCGCCGCCGGTATTACCATGGTACTAGCGCCGGCGGTGACGGAAGCACTATTGCCTGTCGCGCCGCCAGCGGCTACCGTTTCCCACTCGCGCGGGGCCCAGGCAGGAATCCCATGGCACTGGAAGTTGTGATACTGGCGGCGGGACAGGGCACCCGCATGAAATCGGACCTGCCCAAGGTCCTCCATCCCCTGGGCGGCCGGCCCCTGCTGGCCCACGTGGTGGCCACCGCCCGTGCCCTGTCCCCGGCCCGCACGGTGGTGGTCTACGGCCACGGGGGCAAGCGCGTCACCGCCGCCCTGCCCGAGCCGGACCTGGTCTGGGTGGAGCAGGCCGAGCGGCTGGGCACCGGTCACGCCGTGCAGCAGGCCCTGCCGGCCCTGGACCCGGCGGCCACCGTGCTGGTGCTCTACGGCGACGTGCCCCTGCTCCGGGCCGGGACCCTGCGCGAGCTGGTGGCGCGCGCCGGGCCCGACACCCTGGCCCTGCTCACGGTGGAGCTGGACGAGCCCGCCGGCTACGGCCGCATCCTGCGCGACGCCGGCGGGCGGGTCACCGCCATCCGCGAAGACAAGGACGCCACCGAGGCCGAGCGCCGGGTGCGCGAGATCAACACCGGCATCCTGGCCGTGGGCGGCGGCCGCCTGGCCGGGTGGCTGCAGCGGCTGTCCAACGACAACGCCCAGGGCGAGTACTATCTCACCGACATCGTCGCCATGGCCGTGGCCGACGGCGTGGCGGTGGAGACCGTGCAGCCGGCCGAAGCCGACGAGGTGCTGGGCGTCAACAGCAAGGCCCAGCTCGCCCGCCTGGAGCGCGCGTACCAGCGCCGCCGGGCCGAGGACCTCATGGACCGGGGCGTGACCCTGCTCGACCCGGCGCGGCTGGACGTGCGCGGCACGGTGCGGGCCGGACGCGACGTGACCATCGACGTCAACGTGGTCCTGGCCGGCGAGGTGGTGCTGGGCGACGGCGTGACCGTCGGCGCCGGCTGCGTCCTGCGCGACGTCACCGTGGGCGACGGGGCCGAGATCCTGCCCCTGTGCGTCATCGAGGAGGCGGTCATCGGCCCGGGCAGCCGGGTGGGGCCCTACAGCCGCATCCGTCCCGGCACCCGGCTGGACGACGGCGTCCACGTGGGCAACTTCGTGGAGGTCAAGAACAGCACCATCGGGTCCGGCTCCAAGGTCAACCACCTGAGCTACATCGGCGACACCGACATGGGCCGCGGGGTCAACATCGGCGCCGGCACCATCACCTGCAACTACGACGGGGCCAACAAGCACCGCACCGTCATCGAGGACGACGTGTTCGTGGGCTCCGACGTGCAGCTGGTGGCGCCGGTGACCGTGGGCCGTGGCGCCACCATCGGCGCCGGATCCACCATCACCCGCGACGCCCCGCCGGGCGAGCTGACCCTGAGCCGGGCGAAGCAGACCACCCGCCCCGGCTGGAAGCGGCCGCGAAAAAATGGCGCTGGGGACTAGCGGCCGGGTCCCGGGGGTCGACATTGGTGAACACCATGCAAACCCGACACGCCTTGCCCGCTCGTTCGCCGGTCCCGGCAAGCGAAAACCGGCCGGTGCCCGGCACCCGGCACCCGGCACCCGGCACCCAGCACCCAGAACCTGGTTATCGACATGTGCGGAATCGTCGGCGCCATCGCCCCTGACAACGTGGTCCCGGTCCTCGTCGAGGGCCTGCAGCGGCTGGAATACCGCGGCTACGACTCGGCCGGCATCGCGGTGCGCGACCGCCGCCACGGCCTGCAGCGCATCCGCTCGGTGGGCAAGGTGGCGGAGCTGGCCGCGCGGCTGGAGCAGACCCCGCTGGACGGCGGCCTGGGCATCGCCCACACCCGCTGGGCCACCCACGGCATGCCGGCCGAGCGCAACGCCCATCCCCACGTCTCGGGCGAGAAAGTGGCGGTGGTGCACAACGGCATCATCGAGAACCACGCCGAGCTGCGCGAGCGCCTGTCCGCCGAGGGTTACCGCTTCACCTCCGAGACCGACACCGAGGTCATCGCCCACCTGCTGGCCAGCCACCTCTCCCGCGGTGCCGGGCTGCTGGAGGCGGTGCGGGCCGCGGCCGGCGAGATGGTGGGGGCCTACGCCCTGGCCGTGGTGAGCCCGGACGAGCCCGACCGCATGGTGGTGGCCCGCGCCGGCAGCCCGCTGGTCATCGGCGTGGGTGACGGTGCCAACTACATCGCCTCCGACGTCTTCGCCCTCCTGCCGGTGACCCAGGACTTCATCTTCCTCGAAGAGGGTGACATCGCCGAGGTCCGCCGCGACGGCGTCACCGTGTGGGACGCCGGCGGGCACGAAACCCGGCGGCCGGTGAAACGCTCCCGGGTGGCGGGCGCGGTGGCCGACAAGGGACCGTATCCCCACTACATGCTCAAGGAGATCTTCGAGCAGCCGGCGGTCATCGCCGAGACCCTGGAGGGGCGCATCCACAAGGGGCGGCTGCTGGAGGAGGCCTTCGGCCACGAGGCCCGGGCCCTGCTGGACCGCACCCGCGGCGTGCACATCATCGCCTGCGGCACCAGCTACCATGCCGGCCTGGTGGCGCGTTACTGGCTGGAGGAGATCGGCGTGCCCGCCAGCGTCGAGGTGGCCAGCGAGTACCGTTACCGCAAGACGGTGGTGCCCGAGGGCACCCTGTTCGTCACCATCTCCCAGTCGGGCGAGACCGCCGACACCCTGGCCGCGCTGCGCGGCGCGCGGGCCCAGGGCTACCTGGGGGCCCTCACCATCTGCAACGTGCCCGAGAGCTCGCTGGTGCGCGAATCCGACGTGGCCCTCATGACCCGGGCCGGGCCCGAGATCGGCGTGGCCTCCACCAAGGCCTTCACCACCCAGCTCACCGCCCTGCGCCTGCTCACCCTGGCCCTGGCCCGGCGCCGCGGCATGGACGAGGCGCAGGAGCGGGCATGGGTGGAGGAACTCCACGCCCTCCCGCGCCAGGTGGAGGTGGTGCTGGAGCTGGACGGCGACATCCGCGACATGGCCCGGTCCTTCGGTGACAAGGAGCACGCCCTGTTCCTGGGGCGCGGGACATTCTATCCCATCGCCCTGGAGGGGGCGCTCAAGCTCAAGGAGATCTCCTACATCCACGCCGAGGCCTACCCGGCCGGCGAACTCAAGCACGGTCCCCTGGCCCTGGTGGACGAGAAGATGCCGGTGGTGTGCGCCCTGCCCGACGACCCCCTGCTGGAGAAAGTGCTGTCCAACCTGCAGGAGGTGCGTGCCCGCGGC
>JALSIK010000262.1 GCA_026990045.1 Chromatiales bacterium
GGCCAGGAACACGGCTACGCCGATCGCCAGCAGCAGGGCGGCGCCGACCCAGGCGAGGTGGCTGGTGAGCAGGGCGTGGACCTGGCGGGCCACTTCCGCCTTGGGCTGGGGCACCATCACGCCCCAGCCGATGCCGGGCACGGCAGTGAAGCCGGCCACCATCTCCTGCCTGACGAAGGGCGAGTAGAACTCGGTGACGCCGGTTTCGCCCGCCATCATCTTCTGCACCACCGAGAGGTGGGAGAGATCGCGGATCTCCCGCATCCAGTCGGGGTTGGGGTGGGCGATCACGTGGCCGGTCTGATCCACGATGGCCGAGTGGCCGCGCTCGCCGAAATGGATGTTGCGGCGCAACTGCTCGATGTAGTCGATGTTCAGTTCGGCGAGCAGCACGGCCTGAACCTGCCCGTCGGGGCCGAGCACCGGCTGGGACATGATTAACGTGGGTTGATCGTCCAGGGGGCTGTATTGCATGGCCGAGAGCTTCGGCTGGCCCCGTTCCAGGCTGAAGCGGAAGCAGGCCTCGTCGGCGAACAGTCGGCGCTGGCCGGGGGCGATGGCGGAAAGGGCGGTGGAGTAGATCAGATCCCCGCTGGCGGAGACCAGCGACAGGTTGCGGAAGTCGGGGAGGATGGTGTTCGAATTCGACAGGAGATCCACCACCTCGTGGCCGCGGCCATGGCCCGCGAGGCGATTGGCGAGCATGGCCAGCATGGTCTGGTGATCCTGCACGTAGAGCTGCAGCGGCGAGGCCAGGTTCATGGCCAGGAGGCGGTGCTTCTCGTAGACCTCGCGCCAGGCGTCGTCCCAGGCGGCGTGATAGAGGCGCAGGCCGAGCACCGCCATCGGCAGCAGGGCCACCAGCACGAAGGCGCCGATCAGCAACTGGTGCAGGGGCCGCCGCAGCAGGCGGCCCGGGAGGCCGGAAATCGTCCTGATCCTGTCGCGCATCACCGGGCGGTCTCCGTGTTCGGGGTCAGGGCGCGTCCGCCGCCGGCAGGATCCGGCGGGTGATGTCCTGTGCCGAGACGGGCCGGCAGTAGAGGAATCCCTGGTAGCGGTGGCAGCCATTGTCGCGCAGGAACTCGGCCTGGGCGAGGGTTTCCACGCCTTCGGCCACCACCTCCAGGCCCAGGTGGCGGGCCATGGAGAGGATGGTCTGGACGATGGCCGCGTCGTTGGGATCCTCGGTGATGTCCTGCACGTAGGCCCGGTCGATCTTCAGCTCGTCCAGCGGCAGGTGCTTGAGATAGTACAGGGAGCTGTAGCCGGTGCCGAAGTCGTCCACCGAGATGCGCAGGCCCAGTTCCTTGAGGGCCTTGAGCTTGGCGATGGTGTCGTCCAGATCCTCGATCAGGGTGCCTTCGGTGATCTCCAGGGTCAGCAACTGGGGATCCACGCCGGTGCGGCGCAGGATCTGGTTCACCTGTTCCACGAAGCCGCTGTGGCGGAACTGGATGGGGCTGACGTTCACCGACAGGCCGGGCGGTTGGCCTTTGTCGGCCCGGTCCATCCAGGCGCGCAACTGCTGGCAGGCGGTGAGCAACACCCATTCCCCCAGGTGCAGGATCAGGCCGGTTTCCTCCGCCACCGGGATGAAGGTGTCGGGCATCACCCGCCCGCGGGCCGGATGCTGCCAGCGCAGCAGGGCTTCCACGCCCACCGGTTGCTGGCGATCGTCCACCTGGGCCTGGTATTCGAGAAACAGTTGTTCCGCGTCCAGGGCATCGCGAAGATCTTCTTCCAGGGCCAGGCGGGCGTCGGCCTCGGCCTGCAGGCTGGGGTGATAGTAGGCGATGGTGTCGCGGCCGTTGCCCTTGGCCTGGTACATGGCGGCGTCGGCGTGGTTGAGCAGTACCTCGGCGCGGTGGCCGTCCTGGGGAAAGAGGGCGATGCCGAGGCTGGCGGTGATGTGGAAGCGGTGGCCGTCGAGATCGTAGCCGCCGCTGATCCGGCTGCGGATCTTCTCGGCCACCTGCCAGGCGCCCTTGGCGGCCACGCCCGGATCGGCGTCCAGGGCCGGCAGCATGATCACGAACTCGTCGCCGCCCAGGCGCGCCACCGTGTCCTCCTCGCGCAGGGCGTCGGTGAGGCGGCGGGTGACCTGCTGCAGCAGCATGTCGCCGGCGCGGTGGCCGAGGCTGTCGTTGAGCAGCTTGAAGCGATCCAGATCGATGAAGATCAGGCCGCCGTGCACCCCCTCGCGCTGGGCATGGGCGATGGCCTGCTGCAGCCGGTCCAGCATCAGGCGCCGGTTGGCCAGGCCGGTGAGAGGATCGTAGAAGGCCAGCCGTTCGATTTCCTGGCGGGCCTGGTGGCGCTCGGTGATGTCCTGCACCGCGCCGCGCG
>JALSIK010000263.1 GCA_026990045.1 Chromatiales bacterium
TCCGGGGCGTTGGGATCGATGAAGCCGGCGATGAGATCGTTGAGGCGCATCTCGCCCGCCTCCACCAGGCCGTACAGGCGCAGCACCTCGGCCACCGTGGCCGGGTAGGCGGCCAGGGCCGAGAGCATCTGGTTCAGGCCCTCCTCGATGCGCTTGGCGATGGCGATCTCGTCCTCGCGCGTGAGCAGCTCCACCGCCCCCATCTCGCGCATGTACATGCGCACGGGATCGGTGGTGCGGCCGAATTCGCTGTCCACCGTGGCCAGGGCGGCCGCGGCCTCCTCGGCCACCTCCTCGTCCACCGCGGTGTCGGTCATCAGCAGGGCATCGGCATCGGGCGCGGTCTCGTGCACCGCGATGCCCATGTCGTTGATCATGCTGATGATGTCCTCGATCTGCTCGGGGTCGACGATGTCGTTGGGCAGGTGGTCGTTCACCTCGGCATAGGTGAGGTAGCCCTGCTCCTTGCCCTTGGCGATGAGAAGCTTCAGTTGCGACTGTTGCTGCTGGTCCATGTACTTGCTCAAAACGTTTGGGTGTCTCGCTCGGGTTCCTGGGTTGTCCGGAATAGCGCTATAGCGTGCGGCGCGGGTGAAACTTAAGAATTTTACACCATGGAGTGGGCTTTTACTAACCCGAGCCCGCGCCGCCGGCCGGGGCATCGCCCGGGGGATGCTCCATAACTATCTGTTTCAGAAGGATTTTGTCGTCTTCCGAGAGGTCCCGCCAGGGACGATGCAGGAGCCGGCGCTGTTCCGGCGGCAACCCTTTGACGGCCGCCTCCGGCAGATGTTCCCGCCGCTGTTCCAGCCACTGTTCCTCCAGCCGGCGCAGGCTGGCCAGGAATTCCGTCTCCAGGGCCTCGCCGGCCACCAGCGGGGGCCGGGCCGCCAGCTTCACCAGCCAGGCCGACCATGGCCCGTGCTCCGAGAACCGCTGCAGGAGCGCGTCGAAGGTCAGATGGGGGTGCTCGCGCAGGGTTTCAAGCAACGCCCGCAGCAGGTCCGCCCCGGGCAGGTCCACGCCCTCCAGGGCGCCGGCGGGGGCGGCGGCGGCCAGGGCCGGCTCGTGGAGCAGGGCGGCGACGGCCCGGCGCACCGGGGTGGACTGGCCGGGGGCCGGCCGGCGCGGGCCGGCGGCCGGGGACGGCCCCGGCGCCCGGGCATCCCCGAGGTCCAGGCGCGCGGGGTCCAGCCGGGCCAGCTCGGCCAGGCGCTGGCGCATCATGTCGCGGAACACCCCGGGGCGCAGGCGCCCCAGCAGGGGCCGGGCCTGGTCCACCAGCCGCGCGCGGCCCTCCGCGGTGGCCAGATCCAGCTCCGCCGCCAGGTGCTCGAAGAAGAAATCCGACAGGGGCCGGGCCGCGGCCAGGTCGGCGGCGAAGCCCTCGCGTCCCACCGCCCGCACCCGGGTGTCGGGATCCTCGCCCTCGGGCAGGAACATGAAGCGCAGGGCCAGGCCGTCGCGCAGCACCGGCAGGGCGGTCTCCAGCGCGCGCCACGCGGCCCGGCGCCCGGCGGCGTCGCCGTCGAAGCAGAACACCACCTCCGGCACCAGCTTGAACATCTGCTGCAGGTGCTCGCGGGTGGTGGCGGTGCCCAGGGTGGCCACCGCGTAGTCGATGCCGTGCTGGGCCAGGGCCACCACGTCCATGTAGCCCTCCACCACCAGCAGCCGTTGCGGGCGGCGGCGGGCCTGGAGGACCTCCCACAGGCCGTAGAGCTCGCGCCCCTTGTGGAACACCGGGGTCTCGGGGGAGTTGAGGTACTTGGCCGGGGCCCGCTCGCCCCCCTCGCGGGTGTCCGGCAGGATGCGGCCGCCGAAGGCGATGGTGCGACCGCGCCGGTCGCGGATGGGGAACATGATGCGGTCGCGGAAGCGGTCGTAGACGCCCCCGCCCTCCTTGCGCACGAGCATGCCGGCGGCCACCAGCTTCTCCCGCACCGCGGCCTCGCCGCCCAGGGACCGGGCCAGGTTGTCCCAGCCCGGCGGGGCGAAGCCCAGCCCGAAGCGGGCGGCCACTTCGCCGGAGAGCCCGCGGGCCTTGAGGTAGTCCACGGCGCGCCGGGCCTGGGGATGGTGCCGGAGCTGGTCCCGGTACCAGGCGCCGGCCCGGCCCAGCAGGTCGTAGAGGTCATCCCGGCCGCGGTCCCGGCGCGGGCCGGGCCCGCCGTCCTCCCGCGGCACCTCCAGGCCCAGCTCACGGGCCAGGGCCTCCACCGCCTCGGGGAAGGACAGGCGCTCGTACTCCATGAGGAAGCCCAGGGCGGTACCGTGGGCGCCGCAGCCGAAGCAGTGGTAGAACTGCTTGGCCGGGCTCACGGTGAAGGAGGGGGTCTTCTCGTTGTGGAAGGGGCAGCAGGCCATGTACTCGCGCCCGGCCTTTTTCAGCGGCACGCGGGCGTCGATGACCTCCACGATGTCGGCCCGGGCCAGGAGGTCGTCGATGAAGGACTGCGGGATGCGGCCGGCCATGAGGACATGAACCTATCTCAAAATCCGGCGCGTGTCGCGCTGCGGGTCCGCCGCCGCCCCGGGAGCGTGTTCAGGGGCGGGGTGGCGCCCGGTCCGCCCCGGCGGGCGCCGGGGCCGGGGCTCAACCGGACAGGCGCGCCTTGACCAGCCGGCTCACCTGGCCCATGTCCGCCCGTCCGGCCAGCTTCGGCTTGAGCAGGCCCATGACCTTGCCCATGTCCTTGACCGAGGCGGCCCCGGCCTCGGCCACCGCGGCATCCACCAGCTGCGCGATCTCGGCCTCGGACAGGGGCTGGGGCAGGTACTGCTGGATGACTGTGAGCTCGTATTCCTCCTGCTGGCGCAGGTCGTCGCGGCCGGCCTTCTCGTACTGGGCGATGGAGTCGCGCCGCTGCTTGACCATCTTTTCCAGCACCGCCAGCACCCCGGCGTCGTCCAGCTCGGTGCGCGAGTCCACCTCGCGCTGCTTGATGGCGGCGCCGATGAGGCGCAGCACCGCCAGGCGCGCCTTGTCGCGCGCCTTCATGGCGGCCTTGGTGTCCTCGTTGATGCGGTCCTTGAGGCGCTCGCTCATGGCGGCCGGAACCGGGAGGAGGGGAAATCAGTAGAGGCGGCGGCGCTTGGCCAGCTCGCGGTTGAGCTTCTTCTGGTGGCGCTTGATGGCGGCGGCCAGCTTGCGCTTGCGCACCGTGGTGGGCTTCTCGTAGTACTCGCGGCGGCGGGCCTCGGACAGCACGCCGGCCTTCTCGCACGCCCGCTTGAAGCGGCGCAGCGCCACATCGAAGGGCTCGTTCTCTTTTACTCGGACAGACGGCATGTATACGATTACCTGTTCTGGACCACAGTGGATCGGCTCGTGAAAGCGGCGCATTCTACCCCCAGCCCCCGCCAAATGCAAAGCATCCCGGCCCGCCGGGAGGCCGGCCGGCCGTGATCGTCCTGGGCATCGAGACCTCGTGCGACGAGACCGGGGTGGCCCTGTACGACCCGGCCCGCGGCCTGCTGGCCCACGCCCTGCACAGCCAGGTGGACCTGCACGCGGTCTACGGCGGCGTGGTGCCGGAGCTGGCCTCGCGCGACCACGTGCGCCGCCTCCTGCCCCTGCTGCGGCGGGTGCTGGCGCAGGCCGGCCTGGCGCCGGGGGAGGTGGGCGGCGTGGCCTACACCGCCGGGCCGGGCCTGGCCGGGGCCCTGCTGGTGGGCGCCGCGGTGGGCCGGTCCCTGGCCTGGGCCTGGGGCGTGCCCGCGGTGGGGGTCCACCACATGGAGGGCCACCTGCTGGCCCCCATGCTGGAGGAGGACCCGCCGGCCTTTCCCTTCGTCGCCCTGCTGGTCTCCGGCGGTCACACCCAGCTGGTGGCGGTGGACGGCGTGGGCCGCTACCGCCTGCTGGGGGAGTCCCTGGACGATGCCGCGGGCGAGGCCTTCGACAAGACCGCCAAGCTCCTGGGCCTGCCGTACCCCGGCGGCCCCGCCCTGGCCGCGCTGGCCGAGCGGGGCGACCCGGAGCGGTTCCGGTTCCCGCGGCCCATGACGGACCGCCCGGGGCTGGATTTCTCCTTCTCGGGACTCAAGACCCACACCCTCACCACCCTGCGCGAGGAGGAGGCCCGGGCGGCGGACGCCGCCGCCCGGGCCCGGCTGCACGCCGACATCGCGCGGGCCTTCGAGGAGGCGGTGGTGGACACCCTGGCCATCAAGTGCCGCCGGGCCCTGGCCCAGACCGGGCTCGGGCGCCTGGTGGTGGCGGGCGGGGTCTCCGCCAACCGGCGCCTGCGCGCGCGCCTGGAGGCGGAGGTGGAACGGCTGGGGGCGCGGGTGTACTACCCGCGGCCGGAGTTCTGCACCGACAACGGCGCCATGATCGCCTATGCCGGCTGGTGCCGGTTGGCCGCGGGCCAGCACGAACCCCTGGCCTTCACCGCCCGCCCCCGCTGGCCCCTGGAGGACCTGCCCCCGGTGGACGGGGGCGAGGCGCCGCCGGGAGCGGCGTAGCCTCAGCCCTTGTGGCCGATGCGCCCTTCCTCGCCCCGCAGCAGGCGGCGGATGTTGTCGCGGTGGCGCCAGTAGAGGAGCAGGCCCATGGCGGCCACGGTGGCGGTGAGCACCGGCGAGCGGGTGAAGAACCACACGTAGGCCGGCGCCAGGGCGGTGGCGATGAGGGCCGCCAGCGACGAGATGCGGAACAGCTTCGCCGCCAGCAGCCAGGTGGCGGGGGTGAGCAGGCCCGCGGGCCAGGACAGGGGCAGCAGGGTGCCCAGCAGGGTGGCCACCCCCTTGCCGCCGCGAAAGCCGAAGAACACCGGGTACAGGTGGCCGAGGAAGGCCGCGGCGGCGGTGGCCGCCACCAGCCCCTCCGGCGCGCCCAGCCACCGCGCCGCCGCCACCGGGACCAGGCCCTTGGCCATGTCGCCGGCCAGGGTCACCGCCGCCGCCGCCCGGCCGCCCACCCGCAGCACGTTGGTGGCCCCGGGATTGCCCGAGCCCTGGCTGCGCGGGTCCGGCAGGCCCATGAGGCGGCAGACCACGATGGCGCTGGAGACCGAGCCCAGCAGGTAGGCGGCGGGCACGAGCCCGGCATACAACCATGACATGGGGCGCAAGATACCGGTCCCCGCCGGCGGGGACAAGCGCCGCGGCGGGCGGTTCGTGCCACCCTTGGTGGCTCGGCCCTGGATAATCGTTCCACCATGTTTTCCCGGATACGCTATTGCGTACCCCGGCACCCGGCACCCGGCACCCACCAGGCAACAGGCCACACCTTCGCGCGGGTCACGGTCCGGTAAACTTTGCCGGCTTCGGGATGGCACAATTTCGGGCAGTTCTATAACCTTTCCCGCCATGGACATCATCTACCTCAACGACCTGCGCATCGACACCGTCATCGGGGTCTGGGAGTGGGAGCGGCGCGTGCGCCAGACCATCAGCCTCGACATCGAGATGGCCTTCGACATCCGTCCCGCCGCCGCCAGCGATGCCCTGGAGGACACCCTCGACTACAAGGCGGTGGCCAAGCGCATCATCGCCTTCGTGGAGGAGTCGCGGTTCCAGCTGGTGGAGACCCTGGCCGAGCGCATCGCGCAGATCATCCTCGACGAGTTCCCGGTGCCCTGGGTGCGCCTGCGCCTGAACAAGCCCGGCGCCATCCGCGGCGCCCGCGACGTGGGCGTGCTCATCGAGCGCGGCCGCCGCGACTGAGCCTGGCGTGGCCCGCATATATATAAGCATCGGCAGCAACATCGACCCCGCGCGCAACGTGCGCCGGGCACTGGCCGCCTTGCGCCGCGAGTTCGGGCCGCTGGCGCTGTCGCCGGTGTACGAGAGCGAGGCGGTGGGGTTCGCCGGCGACAACTTTCTCAACCTGGTGGCCGGGGCCGGGACCACGCTGCCGGCACAGGCGGTGGCGGCGCGCCTGCATGCCATCGAGGATGCCCACGGGCGGGACCGCAGCGGCCCGCGTTTCTCCTCCCGGGTCATCGATCTCGACCTGCTGCTCTACGACAGCCTGGTGCTGGACACGCCGGGCCTGGTGCTGCCGCGGGAGGAGATCCTGGACAATGCCTTCGTCCTGCGCCCGCTGGCGGACCTGGCGCCGGAGCTGGTGCATCCCGTGGCCGGGCGCACCATGGCCGAGCTGTGGGCGGACTTCGATCAGTCCAGCCAGGCCCTGTGGCCGGTGGCGCTCGACCTGGACCAGGGTGCCTGTTGAGACGCGGCGTCGAACCACCGGGCCCGTCTTCCCCAGCCCCCAGCACCCAGCACCCAGCACCCAGCACCTTAAGAATTGAGGCTGCGGCCGCCGTCCACGGTGAGGACCTGGCCGCTCATGTAGTCGGCGTCGCGGATGAGAAAGCGCACGGCCTTGGCGATGTCGGCGGGATCCCCCTGGCGCTTGAGGAAGGTGCGCGAGACGATGCGCTGCTTGGTCACCTCGTCCAGGTGTTCCGGCCACAGGATGGCACCGGGGGCCACCGCGTTGACCCGCACCTCGGGACCCAGCTCGCAGGCCAGGGCCCGGGTCAGCATCACCAGGCCGGCCTTGGCCATGCTGTAGACGGGAAAGTGCTTCAGCGGGCGGTCGGCGTGGATGTCCACGATGTTGACGATGCAGCCGTGCCGGGCGCGCAGGTGCGGGGCCGCCGCCTGGGACAGGAAGAAGGGTGCCTTGAGGTTGGTGCCCATGAGGTCGTTCCATTGTTCCTCGGTCACCGTGCCCAGCGGGGTGCGGTAGAAGGTGGAGGCGTTGTTGACCAGCACGTCCAGCCGGCCCCAGGCGTTGACCGCCTCGGTCACCAGGGTGGAGAGCCCGGCGGTGGCGAGCAGGTCGGCCTGCACCAGCATCACCGAGTCGGGCCGCTGCGCGGTGAGCTCCTGCTGCAAGGCCTGGGCCGCGGCGCGCGAGGAGCGGTAGTGCAGCACGACGCGCATGCCCTCGGCGTGCAGCAGGCGGGCGATGGTGGCGCCGATGCGGTGGGCGGCGCCGGTGATGAGCACCACCTTGTCCGTGAGCACTGTGCTATCCTCCGCCGGGCGAAAACGACGCCGCCCACTGTACCGCAAAAGCCGCCGCCGCCGCCAACGCCAGCCGGGAACCCATGTCCGCTTCAGCCAT
Source organism: Chromatiales bacterium (assembly GCA_026990045.1). Lineage (GTDB taxonomy): Bacteria > Pseudomonadota > Gammaproteobacteria > CAMYNG01 > CAMYNG01 > JALUTW01. The sequence continues at coordinate 7,088 of JALSIK010000263.1, forward strand.
GACCGCCGGTTCGAGCAAGCTGCCCACCCCCGACGCCGGTGCCCGCGCGCACAGTGCCCGCGTGGCGGCGCACCTGCGCGAGGCCATGGCCGTCGCCGGCGGGGCCGTTCCCTTCGCGCGTTTCATGGAGCTGGTGCTGTACGCGCCGGGCCTGGGTTATTACAGCGCCGGCGCGGTGAAGCTGGGCGCGGCCGGTGATTTCGTCACCGCGCCGGAGATCTCGCCGCTGTTCGGGCGCTGCCTGGCCCGGGCCCTGGCGCCGGTGCTCTCGGGCCTGGACGATCCCGTGGTGCTGGAGCCGGGTGCCGGCAGCGGCGCCCTGGCCGCGGTCATGCTGGACGAGTGGGCGGCGCTGGACGTGGCCCCCTCCCGCTACCTGATCCTGGAGCCCTCCGCCGGCCTGCGCCGGTGGCAGCAGGCCAACCTGGCCGGGCGCGGCGCGGTGGAATGGATCGACACCCTGCCCGAGAGTTTCGAGGGCGTGGTGGTGGCCAACGAGGTCCTGGACGCCATGCCCGTGAGCCGCTTCGTCTGCGCGGGCGGCACCGTGCACGAGCTGGGCGTGGCGCCCGAGGGGGAAGGTTTCCGCTGGGTGCGGTTGCCGGCGCCGGCGGCGCTGGCGCAGCGGGTGGCGGCCGTGGAGTCGCTGCTGGGCGCACCGCTGCCCGACGGCTACACCAGCGAGGTGAACTTCGCGGCCGAGGCCTGGGTGGCCACCGTGGGGCGGCGCCTTGCCCGCGGTGCCCTGCTGCTGGTGGACTACGGCTTCCCGCGCCGCGAGTTCTACCATCCCCAGCGCAGCCAGGGCACCCTCATGTGCCACTACCGCCATCGCGCCCACGGCGACCCGTTCTTGTTCCCGGGCCTGCAGGACATCACCGCCCACGTGGACTTCACCGCGGTGGCGGAGGCGGCGGTGGACGCGGGCCTGCGCCTGGACGGCTACACCCACCAGGCGGGATTCCTGCTCGGGGCCGGGATCACGGAACTGGCGGCGCAGGTCAATCCGGCCGACGTGCGCGCGCAGATGGACACCGCGGCCCAGCTCCGGCGCCTGACCCTGCCGCAGGAGATGGGCGAGCTGTTCAAGGTCATGAGCCTCTCCCGCGGCGTGGACGTGGTGGCGGCGGGATTCTCCCTGCGGGACCTGTCCGGGACGCTGTAGGCATGGAGCTGATCCAGGTCATCGTGCTGGCCCTGGTGCAGGGGCTCACCGAGTTCCTGCCGGTGTCCAGCTCGGCGCACCTCATCCTGGTGCCGGTGCTCACCGGCTGGCCGGACCAGGGCCTGGCCTTCGACGTGGCCGTGCACCTGGGCTCGCTGGCGGCGGTGGTGATCTACTTCCGCACCGAGCTCAACCGCATGGCCCTGGCCTGGGTCCGTTCTGTCACCCGCCGCCGGCACAGCGCCGACAGCCGCCTGGCCTGGGCGGTGGTGGTGGCCACGGTGCCGGCGGGCGCCGCCGGCCTCCTGCTGGACGACATGGTGGAGCAGTGGCTGCGCTCGCCCCTGGTCATCGCCGCGGCCACCGTGGGGTTCGGCCTGCTGCTGTGGGTCGCCGACCGCCGCGGCGGCGGCACGCGGGACGAGTACCGGCTGGGCTGGGGCGGCGCGGTGCTGGTGGGACTGGCCCAGGCCCTGGCCCTCGTGCCCGGCACCTCGCGCTCCGGCATCACCATCACCGCCGGGCTGTTCCTGGGCCTGTCGCGCCAGGGGGCGGCGCGGTTTTCCTTCCTGCTGTCGGTGCCCATCATCCTCGCCGCCTCGCTGCTGGAGAGCGTGAAGCTGGCGGAGGCCGCGGCACCGGTGGACTGGACCGCCTTCGGCCTCGGCGTGCTGCTGTCGGCGGGGGCGGCGTATGCCTGCATCCACTGGTTCCTGCGCCTGGTGGCGCGGGTGGGCATGATGCCCTTCGTGATCTACCGCCTGCTGCTGGGCACGGCGCTGCTGGTCGTGTTTTACTGAGGCCCATGAACGGAACCAGGGAACAGGGTCCCCGCCTGCGCCATCATCGCGGCTGGCTGGCCGTGGGCTGGGCCCTGGTGGCCCTGGTGGTGTGGGCCAGCCTGAGCCCACAACCGCCGCCCACCCCGGACATCCACCTGGGCGACAAGCTGGCCCACCTGCTGGCCTACGGGGTACTCATGGGCTGGTTCGCCCAGATCTACCCGGCTTCCACGACGCGCCACGGCATTGCCGCGGGCTTCGTGTTCATGGGCGTGGTGCTGGAATACCTCCAGGGCCTGCTGGGCGGTCGCCTGTTCGAGATCGCCGACATGGCGGCCAACACCCTGGGCGTGGCCCTGGCCTGGTGGATCACCCGCGGCCGCGCCGGCCGCATCCTGCGCTGGGTGGAGGACAGGTTGGGAGCTTGAGCAAGGGAGGGCACCGTCCCTCCGGCGCGCACCCGCGGCGATCGGACCCCGCGAAACCCGGTGTGCCGCCCGCGGAAGCGCGCCGCCCTTGCGGGGCGTTGACGAGGTGAACGCTCCCTACGGGACGCCGCCGGTTCCCAGCCCCTGGTCTCCGGTCCCCAGCGCCCGGGCGATGGCCTCCATGCGCCGCCGGCGCAGGGCGTCGGCGACGGCGCGGCCTTCGAGCCCGGGGGGCAGGTGGGCAGGGGTGACGGCGGCGGCGGCCGCGTGCGCGCGGCGGAAGATGCCGGGCTGTTCCAGTTCGCGGTCCTCCCAGCCGGGCCGGCCGCGGGCGTCGGCCTCGCAGGCCGCCAGCCACTGGTGGAAGCGCCCGGGGCGGCGGAAGGCGTCCAGCGCCTGCAGGGTGTCCAGCAGGGTGGCGGGGCGCAGCTCCGCGGCGCGGTGGAAGTGGAGGTGGTAGCGGGTCACCAGCACCGCCAGTTGGCGGAAGGCCCGCGGCACCTTGAAGCGGGCGCACAGTGCCTCCACCAGGGGCACCCCCCGTTCCTCGTGGCCGGCGTGCCGCGGCCATTCCTCGCGCGGCGTGGTGCCCTTGCCCAGGTCGTGGACCAGGGCGGCGAAGCGCACCACCGCTTCCGGCGACCGGCGCGCGGCCTGGTCCACCACCAGCAGGGTGTGGATCCCGGTGTCCACCTCCGGGTGGTGTTCCGGCGGCTGGGGCACGCCGAACAGGCGGTCGATCTCGGGAAACAGCCGCGCCAGGGCGCCGCACTCGCGCAGGACGGCGAAGTACCGTGACGGCCGGTCTTCGCCCAGGGCGCGCTCGGTCTCGCTCCAGACCCGCTCCGGGACCAGGGCGTCCACCTCGCCCGCGTCCACCATCTGCCGCATGAGGGCCAGGGTCTCGTCGGCCACGCGAAAGCCCAGGTCGGCGTAGCGCGCGGCGAGGCGCGCCGCGCGGAGAATACGCACGGGATCCTCGGCGAAGGCGGGGGAGACGTGGCGCAACAGGCGGGCCTCCAGGTCGCGCCGGCCGCCGAAGGGATCGATGATCTCGCCGTCCTCGGTCTCGGCCATGGCGTTGATGGTGAGGTCGCGCCGGCGCAGGTCCTCCTCCAGGGTCACGTCGGGCGCGGCATGGACCGAGAAACCATGGTAGCCGGGACCGGTCTTGCGCTCGGTGCGGGCCAGGGCGTACTCCTCGTGGGTCTCGGGATGGAGGAACACGGGGAAGTCGCGCCCCACCTGGCGGAAGCCGCGGGCGATCATGTCCTCGGGCGTGGCGCCCACCACCACCCAGTCGCGGTCCTTGACCGGCAGGCCCAGCAACCGGTCGCGCACGCAGCCGCCGACCTTGTACATCTTCATGGCGCAGACAGCCTGGGCCGGTCAGGCCTCGTGCCGGGCGAGGCGGCGGAACTCCTGGTAGCGGGCGCGCATGCGCCGCCCGCCCAGGTACTGGGGCACCACCGCCTCGATGCCCTGCGGGGTGATGCCGAAGATGTCCGGAAACGGTTCCCGGCACACCGCGTCCACCTGCAGCGAGCGGTAGTTGTCGCGGGAGAAGGGCTTGCCCGGGACGTACTCCAGCACGTTGGCCTGCAGCGCCGACAGCACCGGCCCGAGGCTGACGACCTTGCGCCGCATGCCGATGACCCGGGCGGTGAACTCCACCAGCTCTTTCAGGGTATAGACCCGCGGCCCGCACAGGTCGTAGCGCCGGCCGATGGTATGGGGATCGGCCAGGGCGGCGGCGAAACAGTGCACCACGTCCTCCACGTACACCGGGGCGAAGCGGGCCCGGCCCATGGCCAGGGGAAAGACGCCGGGCGCCAGCCGCAGCAGTCTGGCGAAGCGGGTAAAGAAGCTGTCGCCGGGGCCGAAGATCACGGAGGGGCGGAAGCTGGTGACCTCCAGTCCCGCCGCGGCATGGACCAGGTCCTCGGCCTGGCCCTTGGTGCGCAGGTAATGGCTGGGACCCTGCTCGGCATCGGCATTGAGCGCGCTCATGTGCAGCAGGCGGCGCACGCCGGTCTCGTTCATGGCCCGCACCACCTTCTCCGCCAGCTCCACGTGGACGCGGCGGAAACCGGTGCCGGAGTCGCCGCGCTCGTTGAGGATGCCCACCAGGTTGATCACGGCGTCGGCGCCTTCCACGTGGCGCGCCAGCTCGCGCGGGTCGTGCACGTCGGCGGCGACGAGCTCGGCAGTGGGCAGGACCCGGAGGTCGCGGCGGCGCTCGGGGTCGCGGGTCAACAGGCGCAGGCGGTGACCTTCGGCCGCGAGCCGGTGGGCCAGGTGCCCCCCCACGAAGCCGGTGCCGCCCAGGATGACGATGTCTTTCGTTTTCATGGAGTTGCCATGGGTTCCCGCCGGGGCCGGGATTGTCCCGGCCCCGGCCGCCGGTGGTCAAGGCATGGGCCTCGATCCATTGTCAGACTTTGCGACTATACTTCTAATTTATCAAGAAATTTCGGCCCCGACGGGGAAAGGAGCAGGGCATGAGCTTCGTTGCGGTGAATCCGGCCTCGGGCGAGGCGGTGGGTGAGTTCCCGGACTGGGACGAGCGGACTCTGGACGCCGCGCTGGAACAGGTGGCGCAGGCCACGCCGGCCTGGGCCGCCACGCCCATGGACCGGCGGTGCGCCCTCATGGGCAAGGCGGCGGAGGTGCTGCGCCGCGACACCGACCGCTATGCCCGCCTCATCACCCAGGAGATGGGCAAGCTCCTGCGCGAGGCGCGGGCCGAGGTGGAGAAGTGTGCCTGGGTCTGCGAGTTCTACGCCGAGCAGGGGCCGGCCTTCCTGGCCGACGAGATCATCGAGTCCGACGCCGGCCGCTCGCTGGTGGCCTACCAGCCGCTGGGCACGGTGCTGGCGGTGATGCCGTGGAACTTTCCCTTCTGGCAGGTGTTCCGCTTCGCCGCCCCGGCGCTGGTGGCGGGCAACACCGGGGTGCTCAAGCACGCCTCCAACGTGCCCCAGTGCGCGCTGGCCATCGAGGAGGTGTTCCGCGAGGCCGGCTTCCCGGCCGGGGTGTTCCGCACCCTCATGATTCGCGCCTCGCAGGTGAAGCGCGTCATCGACGACCCGCGCATCCACGCCGTCACCCTCACCGGCAGCGAGCCGGCGGGCCGCTCGGTGGCCGAGGCCGCCGGCGCCAACATCAAGAAGTCGGTGCTGGAGCTGGGCGGCTCCGACGCCTTCGTGGTGCTGGAGGACGCCGACCTGGACCGGGCGGTGAACAACGCGGTGGCCTCGCGTTTTCTCAACTGCGGCCAGAGCTGCATCGCGGCCAAGCGCTTCATCGTGGTGGATGCCATCGCCGAGGACTTCCTGGCCCGCTTCAAGGCCGGGGTGGAGGCGCTGCAACCGGGCGATCCCATGGACGAGGCCACCACCCTGGCTCCCATGGCGCGGGCCGACCTGCGCGACGAGCTGCACCGCCAGGTCACCGACAGCATCGAGGCCGGCGCGGTGGCGGTGACCGGCTGCGCGCCGGTGGAGGGCAGCGGTGCCTTCTACCAGGCGTCCATCCTCGACCGCGTGACCCCCGGCATGCGCGCCTACCACGAGGAGCTGTTCGGGCCGGTGGCCATCGTCATCCGCGCCCGCGACGAGGCCGACGCCCTGCGCATCGCCAACGACTCGCCCTTCGGCCTCGGCGGCAGCGTGTGGACCCGTGACCCCGCCCGCGGCGAGGCCTTCGCCCGCCGCCTGCAGGCCGGCTGCTGCTTCGTCAACGGCATGGTCAAGAGCGACCCGCGCCTGCCCTTCGGCGGCATCAAGCGCTCGGGCTACGGCCGCGAGCTGTCCCGCCACGGCATCCGCGAGTTCGTCAACGTCAAGACCATCTGGATCGCCTGAGCCGCCGGTGGCCGAGGCGTGGCCGTGGTACGTCCTGGCCGGCGCCGCCGCCGGCCTGGCCGCGGGCCTGCTGGGGGTGGGCGGCGGGCTCGTGGTGGTGCCGGTGCTGGCCTGGAGCTTTGCCCGCCTGGGCTTCGATCCCGGCCAGATCATGCACCTGGCCCTGGGCACCTCGCTGGCCGTCATCGTGCCCACCGCCGTGTCCTCCCTGCGCGCCCATCACCGCCGCGGCGCGGTGCGCTGGGACCTGTTCCGGGCCCTGGGCCCCGGCGTGGCCGCGGGGGCCCTGGCCGGGGCGGGGCTGGCGCACCTGTTCTCCACCCAGGCACTCAAGGTCTTCTTCGGCCTGTTCGAGCTGGCGGTGGCGGTGCAGATGGGGCTGGACCTGCGGCCGCGGGGCGGCCGCGCGCTGCCCGGCGCACCGGCCCTGGCCGCCGCCGGCGGTGGCATCGGCGTGCTCTCGGCCCTGGCCGGCATCGGCGGCGGCACCCTCACGGTGCCGTTCCTGGCCTGGTGCCGCGTGCCCGTGCACCAGGCGGTGGCCACGTCCGCCGCCTGCGGTCTGCCCATCGCCGCCGCCGGAGCGCTGGGGTTCATCGCCACCGGCTGGGCCCGGCCGGGGCTACCGGCGTGGAGCGCGGGGTATGTCCATCTCCCGGCGCTGGCGGCGGTGGCGACCGCCAGCGTGCTCACCGCCCCGGTGGGCGCGCGCCTGGCCCACCGCCTCCCGCCCCGGACCCTGCGGCGGGTGTTCGCCGTGGTGCTGGCGGTGCTGGGCGCGCGCATGCTGGTGTGAGGGTGCCGGGTGTTGGCGGCTGGTGGGAATCAGCCAGCGTAGGGCGGCTTGAGCATCGCGAAAGCCGCCGCCACGCCACGGCGGCATCGCGCAGCGTTGCCGGGGCCGGAGGACAGATGACGGACGACGGAGGACGGAAAGGGACGCCACGCCGGTGTGCCGCTGCGCGGTGCCGCCCTACGTGCCCCTACAGGCGCTCGCTCTTACGCGACCGGCCCCGCAAGCCCGGTGCGTTCGCACCGCGAACGTACCCTACGCCATTGACATATTCGCAGGCAGCGCCAGCGTCTGCCACGGGCCACGATGGCCGAGCCGGCATGCCGGGCAGCGAGATTTTCAACGCGAAGGCGCAGAGGACGCGATGGGTACAGAGGAAGCCGGGCATGTCATCGCCGGTTCGTGTACGCCCGTTCCACTTCCGCAGCGGCGCGGCACCGTGCACCCCTATGCCTCCAGCGTCGCCTGCGGCGGCGCCGGGTCCTGGTAGCGGTACTTGTCGAATCGGCCGCTGAACAATTCAGACGCTAGTGCGCGAAACTCCCTCTGAAGTTCCGGACTCTCCTTGAAATACGGCCTTGCCCAGCTGAACCAGTCCGGATTGTCGAAAAACTTGTGGCCTGCAAATGGCAGCGGAATGACTTCCTCCGTCGTCTCCAGCCTCTCCCGGATGGCCGCCAGGTCTTCCAGCAGCTCCGGCACCCCCTCCTTCGACTCCCAGCCCCCCGCCTTCAGCTTCTCCATGAAACGGGCAATGTCTTCGCGAACCTCGGGGTAGTCCTTGGGCTCCACGATACGGTAACCATCCGAAAGCTCGATAATAAATCTCAAATAGCGCCGGATCCCCTTCTCATATGCCTCGTCGGGCATGTCGCCGTCAGTGTAGGTGTGGCGGATACTTAGAATCTCATCGAAGAAAGGTACTGGCAGCCGGTTGCGCTCGATTTCCTGTTTCAGCCATAAACACTCAAATATGATTCGCCCGGGCGGGGTGTCGTTGGACGGCTCCCAGTCCTTCAGGATCTCCAGGATCCGGTCGCAGTACTTGACCGTGAGATCGTAGATTTCTCGCTTCGTCACCGGCTTCACCATAGCCGTTTCACCTCCCCGAGCTTCCTCGGATCTGGAAAGACCTGTGTCCCCCCACCGTCCATTTCATGTCTCACCGCAACCACCTCGCCGTCGAACCCGAAATACCTCACGCGTTCCTTTGCCCCGACGATGGTGGAACGCACCAGGGTATGTTCCTCGGTGACCTCCACCATGTCCAGCGCATCGGCCCGGTTCTTGCACGGCAGCGCCAGGTACTCCTTCACCCCCTGCCGGTCCCAGTGACCGTCGCGGTAAAACTTCGCCTTCACCTCCAGGAACGCCTCCTCGTCCAGCCAGTACGGCGAGGAAAACTTGTCCTTGGGCTTGTACGTGCTGCTGCCGAAACTGTACAGGCGCTCGCCCTTGCGCGCGCGGCGGGTG
>JALSIK010000264.1 GCA_026990045.1 Chromatiales bacterium
CCCCCTCGGCCAGGACCGGGATGCCGAGGCTGTCGCCCAGCCCGATGATGCTGCGCACCAGCTGGTGGTCCTGCTCGTCGGAGAGGATGTCGCGCACGAAGCTCTTGTCGATCTTGAGCTCATCCAGGGGCAGCTTGCTGAGCAGGCTGAGGGAGGAGTAGCCGGTACCGAAATCGTCCAGGGACACGCCGATGCTGCGGGCCCGGAGGGCCTGGAGCACGGTGCGCGCGTGGTCCACGTCCTCGATGAACAGGCTCTCGGTGATCTCCACCACCAGGCGGTGACGGCCGCCGGCGCCCTCGGCCTGCAACGCGGCCAGCTCGTCCACGAAGCCGGGGGCCAGGATCTGGCTCACGGAGGCGTTGACGGCGATGCGCAACGCCGCCCCCCGGGGGAGGGCGGCGCCGTCGGACAACGCGCGCCCGGCCACGAAGCGCCCCAGTTCCGGCATCAGGCCCATGGCCTCGGCCACGGGCACGAACTCGTCCGGCGGCACCGCCCCCAGCTCGGCGCTGTCCCAGCGCAGGAGGGCCTCGATGCCCACGATGCGCCCGTCGCGGGCGTCGATCTGGGGCTGATAGGCGACGTGGAACTCGCCCTGCGCCAGGGCGGTCTCCAGCGCCCGCTCGATGTGGCCCACGCGCTCGTTGCGCCTCTCCAGCTGCTCGGTGTAGAGGTGGATGCCGGTGCGCAGCCGCTTGGCCTCGTACATGGCCATGTCGGCCTTGCGCAGGAGATCCTCCAGCTCCACCCCGTTGGCGGGCGACTGGGCCACGCCGATGCTGGCCCGCACCGAGAAGCTGAACTCGCCGCAGGTGATGGGCGCGCGCAGCCGCTCCAGGAAGGCCCGGCACCGGCGCTCCACCTCGGTGCCGTAGCCGCGGCCCAGCAGCACGATGAACTCGTCCCCGCCCTGGCGCGCCACCAGCTCGTCGCCGAAGCAGTCCGCCAGGCGCGTGGCCACCTCGCCCAGGATCACGTCCCCCACCGTGTGCCCGTGGAGGTCGTTGATGCTCTTGAAGTTGTCCAGGTCGATGTAGAGGATGCAGGCCCCGCCGGGAGACGCCGCGCGCCAGGCCCGGAACGAGTCCTGGAGCTGGCGCCGGTTGGGCAGGCCGGTGAGCTGATCGTGGCTGGCCAGGTGCGCCAGGCGGCGCGCGGCCTGCTGCTGCAGGCGCCCGTGGGCACGGAAGATGAAATACAGGGCCCCGTTGAGCACCAGGAGCAGGAACACCGTCCATCCCGCCGGGACCGCCATGCGGCCCGCGAGCACCGACACGGGCATGCCGGTGGCGATGTAGTAACGGTAGCGGGGCTCGAAGCTCAGGAACACCCGGTGCCACCGCTCCCGGTAGTCGGGGGCATAGAGCATGAATCCGCGGCCCAGGCGCCGCAGGTCGTCCGGCGCCATGCCCGTCCTCGCCACCGCCTGCCGCTCGTAGAACCGGACCCGTTCCGGCGGCAGCGGGCGGCCGTAGAACGCCCGGCGGTCCTGGGGCCGCACGTGGGACCCGTACTGGCGGTAGAAGTCCTCCCGCACCACCGCGAACCGGATGTGGCGGGGCAGGGTGCGCGCGGACCACAGGCTGTGGCTGCTCTCCAGCTTGAGCCCCGTGGTCATCACCGCCACCACCCGCCCCCCGGCGTCGCGCAGGGGATAGCGCATGGGGATCACCCACCGGTCCAGCGCCGGCATGAAGTAGGTCCGCCCCACCACCATGCGATCCGCCTCCAGGACCCGGCGGAAGGTGTCGGCCGTCTCCGGGGCCCGGCTCAGGTCGGGCAGGCGGGTGCGGTCGATGTTGCTGCTGGTGAGCACCAGGCGCCCCCGGAGATCGGCCAGGCCGAAGCCCGCCAGCTCCGGGTTGCGCGCCAGGAGGACGTCCACCACCGCCTGCGCCCGGTCCGATCCCTGCAGGCCGTCCAGCTCCAGCAGGCGCTCCCCCACCAGCGCCAGCAGGGACTCGTACTTGCGCATGACCATCTCCAGGGAGGTGGCCACCAGGCGCCCAGCGTACTCGAGCTCGTGGTCCGCGCCCTGCTCCACGCTGCGCCACTGCTGGAACAGCACCGCCACCGCCAGCACCACCGAGGTGACGCTGATGAACAGGTAGATGCGCCACAGGCCCCGCTGCGACGCCAGGCCGTCGCCCGGGGCAGTGGACGGGGAGAGGGGGATGGAAACGGCCCGGTCCGGTGGCGGGTGTGGCGAAGCGGCATCATCCATTACCTTGTAACCATAGCAGTGGACACGCCGCGCGCCAGAAACCACAATATTCGTGCCCAATAAGAACACGAAGCGGTCCCCGGCCTAAAGACACCGGCCGGCGGCACGATAAACT
>JALSIK010000265.1 GCA_026990045.1 Chromatiales bacterium
GGCGCGTCGGCGTCGCGCACCAGCTGCTCGACGAGGAAATCGGTGTTGAAGACGTAGATCCCCATGGAGGCCAGGGCCAGGTCCTGGCGCCCGGGGATGGGCTCGGGACTGGCGGGCTTCTCGGTGAAGCGGGTGATGCGCTGCTCGCGGTCCATGCTCATGACGCCGAAGGCCGTGGCCTGCTCCCGCGGCACCTCGATGCAGCCCACGGTGGCGTCGGCCTGCTTCTCCACGTGGGCCGCCAGCAGCGGGCCGTAGTCCATCTTGTAGACGTGGTCGCCGGCCAGCACCAGCACGTAGTCCGGCTCGTGGGCGCGGATGATGTCGATGTTCTGGTACACCGCGTCGGCGGTGCCCTGGTACCAGGAGGTCTCGATGCGCTGCTGGGCCGGCAGCAGCTCCACGAACTCGCCGAACTCGCCGCGCAGGTGGCCCCAGCCCATCTGGATGTGCCGGATCAGGGAATGGGCCTTGTACTGGGTCAGCACCCCCACCCGGCGGATGCCGGAGTTGATGCAATTGGAGAGGGGGAAATCGATGATGCGGAACTTGCCGCCGAAGGGCACCGCCGGCTTGGCCCGCCACATGGTAAGCTGCTTGAGGCGCGACCCCCGGCCGCCGGCGAGAATGAGGGCGAGCGTGTCGCGGGTCAGCCGGCTGACGAAGCGCGGCGAGCGGGGGTGTCTCATCTGTCCTAGCCGGGGTTCGGAGTCATGGATGTCACGGTACTGCAACCACCTTCGTTGACATGATCGTGTCGGCCCCAATTAAGTAACATGTTTCCACGGCAAAGGACAGCCGGGCCCGCGGCCCCCATTGACGCAGATCAGGTCCCGCCATGAACCACACGCCCGCCGCACCGGCGGCCCTCGCCCCCGAGCTGCAGCGCCTGGTGGAGGCGCGCCACCACGACCCCTTCGGGGTGCTGGGCCCGCACCGCGAGGGAGACCGCCTGTGCGTGCGGGTGTTCCTGCCCCATGCCCGCGAGGCCTGGCTGGGCGAGGGCCGCCTGCCCCTGGAGCAGGTCCCCGGCACCGGCCTGTTCCAGTGGCGCGGCCCGGCCGCGGCCGTCCGCTGCCCCTACCCCGTGCTGTGGACGGACCACGACGGCGCCGCCCACCGCCACCTGGACCCCTACTGCTTCCCGCCCCGGATCAGCGACTTCGACCTGCACCTGTTCGGCGAGGGGCGCCACTGGCACATCCACCGCATCCTCGGCGCCCACCCGTGCGAGGTGGACGGGGTGGCCGGGGTGCGCTTCGCCACCTGGGCCCCCAACGCCGAGCGGGTCTCGGTGGTGGGCGACTTCAACCGCTGGGACGGCCGCTGCCACCCCATGCAGGTGCGCGGCGGCAGCGGGGTGTGGGAGCTGTTCATCCCGGGCCTGGGCGAGGGCACCCTGTACAAGTTCGAGCTGCGCAACCGGGACAGCGGCCAGGTCCTGCTCAAGGCCGATCCCTACGGCCGCCACTTCGAGCTGCGCCCGCGCACCGCGGCGGTGGTGGCGGCGCCCCCGGCCTACCCCTGGGGCGACGGGGACTGGCTCGCCCGGCGCGCCGCCACCGACTGGCTCCGCCAGCCGGTGTCCATCTACGAGGTCCACCTGGGCTCCTGGGCCCGGGCCGGCGACGGCGGCTTCCTCGACTACCGCACCCTGGCCCACCGGCTGGTGGACCACGTGCGGGCGGCCGGTTTCACCCACATCGAGCTGCTGCCGGTCACCGAGCACCCGCTGGACGACTCCTGGGGCTACCAGACCACCGGCTACTTCGCGCCCACCTCGCGCTTCGGCAGCCCCGACGACTTCCGCTACTTCGTCGATCACTGCCACCGCCACGGCATCGGTGTGATCCTGGACTGGGTGCCGGCCCACTTCCCGCGCGACGCCCACGGCCTGGCCCGCTTCGACGGCACCGCCCTGTACGAGCACGAGGACCCGCGCCGCGGCGAGCACCGCGACTGGGGCACGCTCATCTACAACTTCGGCCGCGCCGAGGTGCGCAACTTCCTCCTCGCCTCGGCCAACTACTGGCTGGAGGAGTTCCACCTCGACGGGCTGCGGGTGGACGCGGTGGCCTCCATGCTCTACCTGGACTACTCGCGCGAGCCCGGCGACTGGGTGCCCAACCGGTACGGCGGCAACGAGAACCTGGAGGCCATCGACTTCCTGCGCGATCTCAACACCCTCACCCACGGCCAGCACCCGGGCACGCTCACCATCGCCGAGGAGTCCACCGCCTGGCCGCAGGTGAGCCGGCCCACCTGGCTGGGCGGCCTGGGCTTCACCATGAAGTGGAACATGGGCTGGATGCACGACGTGCTGGAATACATGCAGAAGGA
>JALSIK010000266.1 GCA_026990045.1 Chromatiales bacterium
ACAGGATATTGACCAGGCGCGGGATCCCGCGGCTGGCCCGGTAGAGCCCGCGCAGGACCCGTGGCGGAAAGATCTCCGGCCCGCGGTAGCCCGCCACCTGCAGCCGGTGCCCCACGTAGGCGGCCAAGCCGTCCTCGTCCATGGGCTGCAGGGCATGGGAGAAGGTGATGCGCTGGCGCAGCTGGCGCACCGCGGGATTGTCCAGGCGGGCGTCCAGCTCGGGCTGGCCGAACATCACCACCTGCAGGAGCTTGGTCTTCTCGGTCTCCAGGTTGGTGAGCAGGCGCAGGGCCTCCAGCGTCTCCAGCGGCATGGCCTGGGCCTCGTCGATGCACAGCACCACCCGCCGGCCGGCGCGGTGGTGTTCGACGAGCCGGGCGGTGAGCTGCTTGATGAGATGGTGCACGCCCATGTTGCGCTGGCACGGTACCGCCAGCTCCTCCGCCACCGCGGCATAGAGGCCGTGGGGGGTCAGGTAGGGGTTGGGGATGTAGGCGGTGGCGAAGTCCCCTTCCAGGGTGTTGAGCAGCTTGCGGCAGAGCAGGGTCTTGCCGGTGCCCACCTCCCCCACCACCTTGATGAAGCCCTCGCCGGCGCGCAGGGCCACCAGCAGGGTGTTCATGGCGCCGGCGTAGTGGCGGTAGGGAAAGAAGTAGCCCGTGTCCGGAGTGAGGGCGAAGGGCATCTCGCGCAGGCCGAAATGTTGCAGGTACACCGCGCCCCTCCTCCGTCGCTTCAGTCCACCCGTTGCGCCGCGCCGCCGAACCCCTGTACCGTTCCCTGAACCTGCCGCAACTGGTCACGCCACTCGCGCCCGTTCTCCACCACGATGGGCCGCAGCAGGATCACCAGCTCGCTCTTGCGCACGGCCTGGCGCTGGTGGCGGAACAGGCCGCCCACCAGCGGCAGGTCCCCCAGTCCCGGGACCCCGGCCGATTCGTCGCGGCGCACGTTCTGCATCAGGCCGCCGATGACCACCACCTGGCCGCTGCGGGCGCGGATGATGCTGTCCGACTCGCGGATGGTGCTGCGCGCCAGCGGCACCGTCAGCTCGGTGTCCGCGGACAGGCCGATGTCCTTGATCTGTTCCCGAACCTCGCTCACCGTGGGATGGATGTGGAGGATGATATCACCGTCCTCGCTGATCTGGGGGATCACGTCCAGCGCCACGCCGGAAAAGAACGGGGTCAATTCCACGTAGTTCTGGGTGGTGGTGGCGGTGGCGGCCGTGACGTTGGTCTGGACATTGGTGACGAAGAACTCGTCGGTGCCCACCTTGATCACCGCCTTCTGGTTGTTGACCGTGGAGATGCGCGGGCTCGAGAGCACCTGCACGTCGCCCTGGGTCTTGAGCAGCTCGATGAACGCGGTGAAGTCGCCGGCGATGTTGAGCGCCATGGTGAACACCCCGCCGAAGGCCGAGGTATTGGTGCCGCTCACCGGGGACGGCGAGAGGGGGTTGAGGTTGCCGGTGTTGCCGGCGATGATGCTGGCCCCGTTGTCGAAGATGGAGCCGCCCCCGGTCTGGCCGATGACGACGTTGTCGGTGGCGTTGCCGATGAGCCCCGCCCAGTTGATGCCGGACTGGAAGCCGTCGCGCAGTTCCACCTCCAGGATCTTGGCCTCCAGGATCACCTGGCGCTGGGCGATGGCCTGGGTGGCCTCGAGGTATTCCTGGACCGCGCGCAGCTCCGAGGTCAGCGCCCGCACCACCACCAGGCCTGACTGCGGGCTCACCACCACGCTGCGGCCGTCGCCCTGGCCCACGATGGCGTTGATGGCCCGCCGCAGGTCGCGCCAGAAATCGGACTCGGTCTCGGTCTCCAGGCGGCTGGACGAGACCGAGCGGCGCGCGGTGCCGCCGCCGGGCACCGCGCCCGGCACCGCCGGGGTACCCGTCACTCCCGAACCCGTGGGGGCCACGTTCTCGCTCACCTGGCCGGAGGAAATGCGGATCTCGGAGTGGCCGCTGCGCTTCACGTCCAGGTAATTGACGCGGAAGATCCGGGTCCGCATGACATTGGGGAAGACGTGGTAACTGCGGCCCTGGCGCTCGAAATCGAACCCATAGACGCTGCGCACGGTCTCCATCACCTCGGGCACGGTGACGTTCTTGAGCTCGAGGGAGACACGACCCTTGACCTTGGGGTGCACCACCATGTTGTAAGGCGTGCCCTCCACCAGCTGCATGAAGAACTGGCGGGCCGGTGCCCGGTCCACCTTGAGGTCAAAGCGTGGTTCCACCTCCGCCGCCGGGACCGGCGCCGGGCCCAGGCGCACCGGCGGCAGCAGGGCCTCGTTGATCCCGGCGCCGGGCGCCGCCGGCGGTGCCGACTGTTCCAGGGCCTCGGCCAGGGCCGCGTCGATGAGGCTGGTGTCGCGCACCTCGCCGTCGGTGGCGCAGCCGGCCAGCCCCAGGGCCAGGCCGAAGGCGAGCACGAAGGCCGGTCGCGGGGCGATCATGGCTGCAGGTCCTCCCGGCCCGGGTCGCTGGCACGCTTGTGCACGCGCCGGCTGCGGCTCATGTGGAGCTGGATGCGGCGCCCCTGGTGCTCCAGCACCACGCTGGCGGGCAGGATGGCCACCACGCGGGCGCCGTTGACGCGCCCGCCCACCGTCACGGTGCGGCGGTTGACCATGGCCAGGCGCCGCCCCGGGGCAATGAGGGTGGACTGCAGCACCCAGCGGGCGCCGGCCCGCCGCCGGGCCGTCTCCCCGGCCGCCGGCACCGGCCGCAGCCCCGGGGGCCGGGTGGGATCCTCCAGGGCCTGCGCCGGCAGTGCCGCCAGCACCAGGAGCAGCCCGCTCAACAGCCTGCTAGACACCGATCCAGCCCTCCTCCAGGCCCAGGGTGTGCACGGTGATGGTCACGCGGGCACGGGGATATTTCTCCACCTCGAGCACCACCCCGTCCCAGTAGAACTCCCACGGCAGCCGTTCCAGCTCCCGCAAGTAGGCCAGGGTGTCCAGGTAGGTGCCGTGGAAGGTGATCTCGAGACCGTGGCGCCAGACCCCGGCGGCAGGCCGCGCTGCCGCCTCCGCCTCCGTGCCGTCGGTTTCCGCCACCCGCGGCCCGTCCCCGGCCGGGCCGGGTTCCACCAGCGGCCGCGGCGGCAGCGAGCGTACCGTCTCCAGCCGCAGGCGGGTGCGGCGCACCAGCACGTCCTCCAGCACCCGCGCCATCTCCCGCGGCTGGATGAGCCCGCGCATGCGTTCGCGCAGGCGTTCGTCGAGGCGACCCGCCTCCTCTTCCAGCCGCGCCAGCCGCTGGCGTTCCTCGCGGTCCGGGTCGAACTCGTGGCGCGTCTTGATCTCGGCCAGCTGTCCGCGGCGCTCGGCAATGCGCTTGTGCACCGCGGCGGCCTCGCTGCGGGCCTGGCGTGCGGCCGCGACCAGGGGATCCACCGCGGCAAGCTGCACCCCCGCCACCAGCGCCACCGCCGTGCCCGCCACCAGCGCCAGCCGGCGGGAGCGTTCCAGGGCCTCGAAGCGCTTTGCCAGGCGTGCCAGCCGTGCCTTCACGAGGCGCCCTCCCCGCGGGTGGTGATCTCGAACCGGATGGCACCGGCCACCGTCTCGCTGCGCTCCATGAGGAACTGCCGGAAGCCGGTGCCGCTGAAGGCCGCCTCGGCCGAGAGCCGCTGCAGCAGGCGCGGCACCAGCTCGGGTTCCAGCGTGTTGCCCGCGAGCGCGATCTCGGTCCCGCCGGCCGCGATGGCCACCCGGGTGAGCCACACCCCCTCCAGGCGCTGGCGGGCGAGTCCCGCCAGGTGTTCGGCGAAACCGCGCGTGTTGCCGAAGGTGCGGCCGCTCAGGGTGTCAAGAACCCGCCGCTTGTGGGCCACCTGCATGGAGAGCCGGGCCACGCGATCGGCCAGGCCGGCGTCCCGGGCCCGGGGCGGGTATTTCACCCGGGCCTCGGCCAGCGCCTGGTCCAGCCGTGCCAGCTCCGCCCGGGCCGCGTCCAGGGCCTGGCGTGAAGCATGAAAATTCATGAAATTCAACAAGGTATAGATCAACAGCAGGACCGCCAGGAAACCCAGGCCCAGCGCCGCTCGGCGGGCCGAGAGGGGATCGGCGGCCGGCCGCAGGTCGTCCTGCAGCAGGTTGATTTCCTGTACCAGGGCCGAGGTCATGTGGAGAAAACGCCCGCAGGTCGTTGTTGATCCATGATTTTACCGGGCAGATGCAATTTCCGGGCCTGATTCACGAGGCAGTCCGGCGCAGGGCCGCGCCCAGGGCGAACCAGCACCGCGCCTGGACCGCCGGCGGCAGCGGGGCCGGGGCGTCCACCAGGTCGGGCAGGTCCGCCTGGCGCACCCGCACCGCCAAGTTGGCATCCAGGTGTTCCACGAAGCCCGGCAGCGGCCGGGCCAGCGGGGCCACCACCAGGGCGGTGGCCGGCGGCTGGCCGAAATGGCTCTCGTAGTAGTCCAGGGAGCGCTGCACCTCCAGCGCCACGGTGTCCATGGCCTGGCGCTGGGCCTGGTCGACACCCTCCAGCTCCAGCGCGGGCCCGTCGCCCTCCACCGCCCCGCCCAGCGGCCCCTCCAGGGCCCCGCCGGCACCGCCCAGCTCGCCCAGGCCCAGCTCCAGGCGCCGGGCGAGGTAGAGCACCCCCTCGCGGCTCACCGTGAGCAGGCCCTCCCCCGGGCCCAGGTGGAGCATGGCCACCCCGCCGGCGTCCTCCGGCTGCAGGGCGGCCAGGTTGCGCTGGGCCAGTTCCGCGATGTCCACCACCGCCGGCGTGAGCCGGGCGGCCTCCAGGCGCGCCACCTCCGCCTGGACCCGCTCGCGCCGCGCCGCCACCACGTAGGCCATGTCCTGGCGGCCGCGCGCCGGGTTGCCCGGCACGGTGAAGGCATCGATCACCGCCTCCTCCAGCGGGAAATCCAGCATGTCCTTCACCTTCCAGCGCACCGCCTGGCCCAGCTCGGCATCGGGCACCTGGGGCCGTTCCAGCAGATGCAGCGAGTAGGCCTCCGGCGGCAGCACCGCCACCGCCCGGCTCCCCGCCAGCCGGTGCTCGGCCACCAGCTTGCCCAGGGCGCCCGGGTCCGGCGCCTGCCCGCAGGCCGTGAGCTGCGGCGTCTGGCCGGGATCGCGCCGGGCCGCGGCCACCGCCACCCCGCCGGCGTCCGCCGCCACCGCGGTCCAGCCGTCCCGGGACCGGCTCTTGCGCTTCAGGAAGAACAGGGCATTTTCCCCTTTTTTGACATGCACTTGCCCTTATCGGCAGGGGCCGCCGGCACTTGACCGGCTCACCAGCGGGCGGCGAGGTACTCCAGCACCAAGCCGGCAAACACCGCCGCCCCCACCCAGTTGTTGTTGAGAAAGGCCTCGAAGCACGCCGCCGACTCGCGCCGGCGGACGAGAAACTGCTGCCAGCCGAACAACACCGCGGCCGCCGCCACCCCCAGGCCGTAGATCCAGCCCAGCTCCGCCTGCCGGCCCACCAGGTAGAGGCCGGCGATGACCATGGCCTGCAGCAGGCCCACGATGAGGCGGTCGGCCTCGCCGAACAGGATGGCGGTGGACTTGATGCCGATGCGCAGGTCGTCCTCGCGGTCGGCCATGGCATAGAGGGTGTCGTAGGCCACCGTCCACACCAGCGTGGTGACGTAGAGCAGCCACGCCAGGCGCGGCACCTCGCCGGTCTGGGCGGCGAAGGCCATGGGCACGGACATGGCGAAGGCCGCGCCCAGCACCACCTGCGGCAGGTGGGTGATGCGCTTCATGAAGGGATAGGCCACCGCCAGCGCCAGCGCCGCCACCGCCAGGTACTGGGTCAGCCGGTTGAGCAGGAGCACCAGGCCGAAGGCGGCCAGCACCAGCACGGCGAACAGGGCCAGGGCCTCGCGCGGGCTCACCCGGCCGGCGGTCAGGGGCCGGTCGCGGGTGCGGGCCACGTGGCGGTCCAAGTCGCGGTCGGCGTAGTCGTTGATGACGCAGCCGGCCGAGCGCATGAGCACCACGCCGGCGATGAAGATGAGGACGAGGTCCCAGCGCGGATGGCCGTCGCCGGCCAGCCACAGCGCCCACAGCGTGGGCCACAGGAGAAGAAAGATCCCGATGGGCCGGTGCAGCCGCATGAGCAGCGCGTACTCCACCAGGCGCTGCCTGGTGCGCCCGGCGCCGCCGCCATGCCCGGAGAACGCTTGCTGCGGTACGGACATGGACGATCATTCTACCCCGAAGCGAGCAGCGGCGGCAGAAAAAGCTCCGCCACCAGCAGCGGCCGGCCGCCGATGTAGAACACCGAGCGCCGGCCCCAGATGCAGTCGGGGGCGCGGCGCAGGCGCGCGCTGGCGGCGGCGTGCAGGGCCTCGCCCCGGCGCACGCAACACACCTCCAGCTCGCCCCGCTCCATGGTGGGATCGGCGAACAGGGCCGCCCCCAGGGGCCGGCTGCCCAGGCGCGCCAGGTAGCGGGCCCGGCCGCGCAGGGTCCGGGGCGGGATCACGGTGCGCGCGAACACCCACGGGGTGTCGCCGCAGTAGAGAAACACCTCGCGCACCAGCACCCGGACGGCCCGGCGCAGGCCCAGCCGGGCGCACTCGTTGTACGCCGGCACCGCCCGGCCCTGGCGCACCACCTCCACCCGGAAGCCGCCGGGGCAGCGCCGGCGCAGGCGGTGGGTGAGCGAGCCGGAGTCCAGCAGCCAGGCCGCCACCTCCGGCGGCAGGCCGCCCCGGCGCAGGCGGCGGCGGGGACGCCAGGCGGGCTCGCTGGGGATGCGGGGGGGCACGGTTCAGATATCAGGCGTCAGACGTTCAAAGGAGGAAATTGGGTGGGGACGACACCGGCATCCGGCAACTGTATCAGATCTCAGATCGCAGATTTCAGATCCCGGAGTCCCTGCCTACAGATCCGACATCTGAGATCTGACCTCTGACATCTGAATCATGCCTCCCGGTAACGCAGGCCCTCGCCCAGCCAGCGGCGGATGAGCGGCGCCACGCGCTCCGGGTGCTCGCGGGCCATGACCGCGGCGGCGCGCTGCACCCGGGGCAGCAGCGGCAGGTCGCGCCGCAGGTCGGCCACCTTCAGGCGCATGAGGCCGGCCTGGCGCGTGCCCAGCAGCTCGCCGGGGCCGCGCAGCTCCAGGTCGCGGCGGGCGATCTCGAAGCCGTCGCTGGTCTCGCGCAGGGCCTGCAGGCGGGCGCGCGCGGTCTCGCCCAGGCGGCCGTGGTACAGCAGCACGCAGGACGACGCCTCGCTCCCGCGCCCCACCCGGCCGCGGAGCTGGTGGAGCTGCGACAGTCCCAGCCGCTCCGGGTTCTCGATGATCATCACCGAGGCGTTGGGCACGTCCACCCCCACCTCGATGACGGTGGTGGCCACCAGCAGGTCCAGCTCGTGATCCTTGAACGCCGCCATCACGCGCTCCTTGTCCGCGGCCTTCATGCGACCGTGCACCAGGCCCACGCGCACGTCGGGCAGCGCCTCGCGCAGGGCGGCGGCGGCGTCCTCGGCCGCCTGCGCCTGCAGGGCCTCGGACTCCTCGATGAGGGTGCACACCCAGTAGGCCTGGCGCCCGGCCCGCACCGCCCGGTGCAGGCGCGCCACCACCTCGTCGCGGCGGCTGGCGGGCACCACCACCGTCTCCACCGGGCGGCGCCCCGGCGGCAGCTCGTCGATGATCGAGTGATCGAGATCGGCGTAGGCGGTCTGGGCCAGGGTGCGCGGGATGGGAGTGGCGGTCATGATGAGCTGGTGCGGCAGCCGCCCCTCGCCGCCCCCCTTTTCGCGCAGGGCCAGGCGCTGGTGCACGCCGAAGCGGTGCTGCTCGTCCACGACGGCCAGCACCAGGTTGGCGAAGTCCACCTCCTCCTGGAACAGGGCATGAGTGCCCACCACCAGCGGGCAGTCGCCGGCGGCCAGGGCGGCGATGACCCGCCGGCGCCGGGCCGGGGTGAGGCTGCCGGCCAGCCAGGCCACCTCCACCCCCAGGGGTTCGAACCAGGCGCGGAAGTTCTTCAGGTGCTGCTCGGCCAGGAGCTCGGTGGGCGCCATCACCGCGGCCTGGCCGCCGGCCTCCACCGCCGCCGCCGCGGCCAGCGCCGCCACCACCGTCTTGCCGCAGCCCACGTCGCCCTGCACCAGCCGCAGCATGGGGTGCGGCCGGGCCAGGTCCGCCATGATCTCCGCCAGCACCCGCTCCTGGGCCCCGGTGAGGGCGAACCCCAGCGACGCGCGCAGACGCGCGGCCAGCTCCCCCGGCGGCGCCAGGGGCACCGCCCGGTGCCGCGCCACCTTGTGGCGCAGCTGGCGCAGCGCGAGCTGGTGCGCCAGCAGCTCCTCGAAGGCCAGCCGGCGCTGGGCCGGGTGGGCCCCCTCCTCGAGGCTGGCCAGGGACACCTCCGGGGGCGGGCGGTGCAGCAGCAGCAGGGCCTCGGCCAGCGGGGGCAGGCCGGCCTCGTGGAGCAGGGGCTCGGGCAGCAGCTCGTCCAGGGCCAGGGCACCGCGTTCCAGCCGCTCCAGGGCCTGGTCCAGGAGCCGGCGCAGGCTGAGCTGGTGCAGGCCCTCGGTGGTGGGATAGACGGCGGTGAGATGCTCGGCCACCGGCGCCTGCGGATCGTCCACGCGCCGGTACTCCGGATGCACCAGCTCCAGGCCGTGGCGGCCGCGGCGCACCTCGCCGTAGCAGCGCACCACGGTGCCGCGGGCCAGGGACTGGCGCATGGCGTTGCTGAAGTGGAAGAAGCGCAGGGTGAGGCGGCCGCTGCCGTCGGCGATCTCCGAGATCAGCATGCGGCGGCGTCCGTGGCGCACGTCGGTGAGCAGCACCTCGCCCTGGACCACCGCCGCCTGTCCCGGCGCCAGCGCCCCCATGGGCGTGATGCGGGTGCGGTCCTCGTAGCGCAGGGGGAGATGGAACAGCAGGTCCTCGACGGTGGTGATGCCCAGCCGCGCCAGGCGCTCCGCCACCGCCGGGCCCACGCCCTTGAGCCGCGTGACCGGCGTGGGGGGGCGGGCGGCGGCGATGGCGGTGTCGGCCGGCACGGCGGCCCCGGGCTCAGCCCAGGATCATGACGGCGTCCATCTCCACCCGCGCGCCCTTGGGCAGGGCGGCGACGCCGATGGCGGCCCGCGCCGGGTAGGGCTCGCTGAAGTACCGGGCCATGACCTCGTTGACCAGGGGGAAGTCGCCCAGGTCGGTGAGAAAGACGTTGAGCTTGACCACGTCGGCCAGCGAGCCGCCGGCGGCCTCGGCCACCGCCGCCAGGTTGTCGAACACCCGCGTGATCTGGGCCTCCATGCCGCCGTCCACCAGTTCCATGGTGGCAGGGTCCAGCGGGATCTGGCCCGAGAGATAGACGGTGTCGCCCGCGCGCACCGCCTGCGAGTAGGTGCCGATGGCCTGCGGGGCCCGGTCGGTGTGAATGGTCTGGCGCGCCATGCCGTGCTCCTTGCCTGGAATCCGCGAAACGGCCCGATTATACAGATCCCCTCCCCGGATCTGTCCTCCGTCCTCTGTCTTCCGCACTCAGTGCCGGGCGCGGAGGATGCGCATGACGGTGGGGTGATGGCGCACGGCGCGGATGATGCGCGCCAGGTGGCGGCGGTCGCGCACGCTCAGGGTGAGCGCCAGCGTCGTGTAGAGCCCCTCGCGCTCGTGCATCTCCACGTTCTCGATGTTGGCGTCCTGCTGGGCGATGGTGGAGGCGATGGCGGCCAGGGCCCCGCGCTGGTTGGAGACCAGCAGGCGCACGTCCACCGGGAAGTCGCCCTCCACGCCCTCCTCCCAGGCCACGTCGATCCACTTCTCCGGCCGGCTGCGGTAGTGGCCCACGTTGCGGCAGTCACGGTCGTGGACCACGATGCCGCGCCCGGCGCTGACGTAGCCGATGATGGGATCGCCGGGGATGGGCCGGCAGCACTTGGCCAGGCTCACCACCGTGCCCTCGGTGCCGCGGATGGCCAGGGGCCGGGCACCGCCGTTGCCGGCGGCGGCGGGCGGGGGCTCCTCGCGCCCGCCCGACAGGGCGCGGGCCACCACCAGCGGGAGCTGGTTGCCCAGGCCCACGGCCGCCAGCAGGTCGTCCAGGCGCGGGTACTTGAGCTCCTTGAGCAGCCGCTTCATCTCGCGCCGGGGCACCGCGTCCAGGCTCAGGCCGTAGGCGGCCAGGCTCTTGTCCAGCAGGCGCCGGCCCAGGGCCACCGACTCCTCGTGGCGCAGGTTTTTCAGATAGTGGCGGATGTTGGTGCGGGCCTTGGCCGTGACCACGAAGTCCAGCCACGCCGGGTTGGGCTGGGCCCCGGGCGAGGTGAGCACCTCCACCGTCTGGCCCGTGTGCAGCGGCGTGCGCAGCGGCACCAGGCGGCGGTCCACCTTGGCCGCCACGCAGCGGTTGCCGATGTCGGTGTGGATGGCGTAGGCCAGGTCCACCGCGGTGGCCCCGCGCGGCAGCTCGAAGATGTCGCCCTTGGGCGTGAAGACATAGACCTCCTCGGGAAAGAGATCGATCTTGACGTTCTCCAGGAACTCCAGCGAGTTGCCGGCGTGCTGCTGCAGCTCCAGGATCCCGCGCAGCCATTCGCGCGCGCGCACGTGGGCGCGGTTGGCACCGCCCTCGCCGCTCTTGTACAGCCAGTGGGCGGCGATGCCGCGCTCGGCCACCTCGTGCATGTCGCGGGTGCGGATCTGCACCTCGGTGTAGACCCCGTAGGGGCTGAACAACACCGTGTGCAGCGACTGGTAGCCGTTGGACTTGGGGATGGCGATGTAGTCCTTGAACCGCCCCGGCACCGGCTTGTACAGGTTGTGCACCGCGCCCAGCACCCGGTAGCACTCGTCCACCGTGGGCACGATGATGCGCACCGCGAACACGTCCATGACCTCGCCGAAGGACAGGCCCTTGCTGCGCATCTTGTTGTAGATGCCGTAGAGGTGCTTTTCGCGCCCGATGACCTCGCCCTGCAGCCCCTCCTGCCGCAGGCGCTCGCGGATGGCATTCTCGATCTTGCCCACCACCTCGCGGCGGTTGCCGCGCGCCCGCCGCACCGCGTCTTTCAGCACCCGGTGGCGCATGGGATGCATGGCGGCGAAGCCCAGGTCCTCCAGCTCCAGGCGGATGTTGTTCATGCCCAGGCGCTGGGCCAGGGGGGCGTAGATCTCCAGGGTCTCGCGCGCGATGCGGCGGCGCTTGTCCGGGCGCAGCACGCCCAGGGTGCGCATGTTGTGCAGGCGGTCGGCCAGCTTGATCAGGATCACGCGCAGGTCCTGGGTCATGGCCAGGACCATCTTGCGGAAGTTCTCGGCCTGGGCCTCGGCCTTGCTCTCGAACTGGATGTGGGACAGCTTGCTGACGCCGTCCACGAGCTGCGCCACTTCCTCGCCGAACTGCCCGGCGATCTGATCGCGGGCGGTGGGGGTGTCCTCGATGACGTCGTGCAGGATCGCCGCCATCAGGCTCTCGTGGTCCATGTGCATCTCGGCCAGGATGCGGGCCACGGCGATGGGATGGTAGATGTAGGGCTCGCCGCTGGCGCGGTGCTGGCCCTCGTGGGCCTCGGCCCCGAACAGGTAGGCCCGGTAGACCTCGGCCACCTGGGCCGGCTCGAGGTACTCCTCGAGCATGGCACACAGGTCGCTGATGAGAAAGACGGAACCCGACCGCGAGCTCGCGCGGGCGGTGGCCATGGTAGGCCTCTCAGTCTTCCTGCGCCTCGTCGGCCTCCTCGCCGGTGGCCGGCGGTCCCTGCTCGTCGCCGGCCGCGGCCTCGGCGGCGGCACCGGCCTCGCCGGCGGCCAGGAACATGCCGCGGATCTCGGCGTCCAGCGCGTCCTCCATGGCCTCGGCCTCGGCGGCCGCGGCGGCGGCGGCCTGCTCCTGCTCCATCTGCTCCAGGACCTCGTCGGTGATCACGCCCTCGGCGATCTCGCGCAGGGCCACCACGGTGGGCTTGTCGTTCTCCCACTCCACCAGGGGCGCGGCGCCCTCCGAGAGCTGGCGCGCGCGCTTGGCCGCGGTGAGCACCAGCTTGAAGCGGTTGTCCACGTTCTCCAGGCAGTCTTCGACGGTGATGCGTGCCATGTCTCGATCACTCCGGGGGCTGGCCGGGCGCCCGGGCGGGGCGCCCGATGGTCATTCGCGAACCGGCAATTCTAGCCGCCCGCCGGCTCCGGCGCCAGCAGTTCCTCCAGCAGCGGCCCCAGGCGGCGCTGCTGCAGGGCCAGGCGCTGGCGCTGGGCCAGGACCACGGTGCGCAGCACGTCCAGGGCCCGGTGGAAATCCTCGTTGACCACGAGGTAATCGAACTCCGCGTAGTGGGACATCTCGCTCACCGCGTCGCGCATGCGCCGGGCGATGACCTCGTCGGAGTCCTGGCCGCGGGCGCGCAGGCGCCGCTCCAGCTCCGGGCGCGACGGCGGCAGGATGAACACGCTCACCGTCTCCGGCATCCGCTCCCGCACCTGGCGCGCGCCCTGCCAGTCGATCTCCAGGATGACGTCGAAGCCGGCGTCCAGCCGCGCCTGCACCGCCGCCCGCGAGGTGCCGTAGAAATTGTCGAACACCCGGGCGTGCTCCAGGAACTCCCCCGCCGCCGCCATGCGCTGGAAGGTGTCCACGTCCACGAAGTGGTAATCCGTCCCGTCGGTCTCGCCGGGGCGCGGCGGCCGGGTGGTGTGGGACACCGACACCTCCACCCCCGGGGTGGACGCCACCAGCGCCCGCACCAGCGAGGTCTTGCCCGCGCCCGAGGGCGCCGACACCACGAACAGCGTGCCGCCGGGGCCGCTTGCAGCGTCAGTCATCGTCGCCGTCGCCTCCACCACTGGCTGTCCCATTGTCCCGCGGGAACGCGGGGCGGGGTGATTCTACCCCGGGCCCTGCCCCCTGTCGCCGCCCGGGAGCCCCCGGAAACTGCCGAATCCACCCCGGAGGCCGCGCCCGGTACTGATACATTCTCATCAATAATTATCATGAATCCATATATTGATAAATCATGCGGGCCGGCCCATAATTTATCGTTAAATTGAATATTGATATTTCATGAAACCGCCACTGCAACCGCCTCCGCTGCAGGTCCTGATCCAGGACCTGGCCCGGGATCCCGGGCGGCTGGAACGGGTTCTCACCACCTGCCGCCAGCCCCTGCCCGCCGGCCGCTACCTGCACTGGGACCGGCTCCGCCACCGCACCCCCCCGGCCGGCCTGACCCCGGAGGAGTGGTGGTGCGGCGTCAAGCTCGCCCGCCAGCCCCTCCTGCGCGAACTGCCCCTGTGGGACACCGCGGGCCGCCCGTTCGTGTTCATGGTGCCCGAAACCGTGCAGGAGATGCTGCACCACATCGACAGCCGGGCCGCCGGGCGCATCGCCCTGCCGGACCAGGTCGCCACACCGGAAATCCGGAACCGGTTCGTGTTCAGCTCCCTGGTGGAGGAAGCCATCACCTCCAGCCAGCTCGAAGGCGCCTCGACGACCCGGCAGGTGGCGGCCGAGATGATTCGCCGCCAAAAGCGGCCGCGTGACCGCAGCGAACAAATGATTCTGAACAACTACCGTGCCATGGAGGCGGTGCGCAAACTCGCAAACCGGCCCCTGTCGGAGGACGCCCTGCTGGAGCTGCACTGGACCCTGACCTGGCAGACGCTGGACGATCCCGATGCCGCCGGTCGCATGCAGCGGCACGGCGAACGGCGGGTGGACGTGGTCGACCATTCTTCCGGGCGCGTCCTGCACGTCCCGCCGCCGGCGAAATCCCTCCCCGGGCGGCTCAAGAAGATGCTGCAGTTTGCCAATGACCGCGCCACCGGGGCGGCCTTCATCCACCCCGTCATCCGGGCCATCATCCTGCACTTCTGGCTGGCCTACGAGCACCCCTTCGAGGACGGCAACGGACGAACGGCGCGGGCGCTGTTCTACTGGGCCATGCTGAACCAGGGTTACCGGCTGTTCGAATTCATTTCCATCTCAAGCGTCATTCGCAAGGCCCCGGCGCGCTACACCCGTGCCTTCCTGGAAACGGAGACCGACGACAACGACCTGACGTATTTCATCGTCCACCAGCTCGATGTCATCAAGCGGGCATTGAACGAGCTGGAGCGGTACCTCGAGCGCAAGGTGGCCCAGGTACGGGAAGTGGAGAAGCTGCTGAGGCAGATGCGGCTCAACCACCGGCAGCTGGCTCTGCTCAGCCACGCCATCCGCCACCCGGGATTCACCTACACCATCCGCTCCCACCGCACCAGCCACCGCGTGGCCTACGCCACGGCGCGGGCCGACCTGATGGAACTCTCGGACCTGGGACTGCTGGAACAAAGCAGAAAGGGCAAAAAGACGTGGGAATTCACGGCTCCCGCCGACCTCGCCCGCCGCATCCGGAAGCTGTGACAAACCACTGAAAAGCGGCCCGGCCAAGCGCGGCAGGAGTACCCGCCGCGCCAACGGGACGATGGGACGCGCCCCGCTACTCGATGTTCTGCACCTGCTCGCGGATCTGCTCCAGCAGCACCTTGAGCTCCACCGCGGCCTGGCTCACCTCGGCGTCGATGGACTTGGAGCCCAGGGTGTTGGCCTCGCGGTTGAGCTCCTGCACCAGGAAGTCCAGGCGCCGGCCGGCGCTGCCGCCCCTGGCCAGGGTGCGCCGCACCTCGGCCAGGTGCACGCCGAGGCGATCCAGCTCCTCGTCCACGTCGGCCTTCTGCGCGGTCAGTGCCAGCTCCTGCTCCAGCCGGCCGGGGTCGGCCTCCACCCCCAGCTCCCGCATCCGCTGGGCCAGCTTCTCGCGCCAGGCGGCCAGCACCTGCGGCAGGCGCTCGCGCACCCGCGCCACCACCTGCTCGATGGCCTGGCAGCGGGCCTCGACGACCTCGGCCAGCTTGGCCCCCTCCCGCTCGCGCATGGCCACCAGCTCGTCCAGGGCCTCGTCCAGCAGGGCCAGGGCCTGGTCCCGGAGCACCTCGTGGTCCAGCCGGGGCGGCTTGAGCACCCCGGGCCAGCGCAGCACGTCCATGGAGTTCACCGGCGCCGGGTTGTAGAGCAGCAGGTCCACCTCGCGGCTGGCCTTGGCGATGCGCTGGGCCAGGTCCTTGTCCACCTCCAGCCCGGCGGCGCCGGCGGCGGGCGCAAAGCGCACGGTCAGGTCCACCTTGCCCCGGGCCAGGCGCGCGCCCAGGCGCTCGCGCAGGGCGGGTTCGGCCGCGCGCAGCTCCTCGGGCAGGCGCAGGGACAGGTCCAGGAAGCGGTGGTTGACGCTGCGCAGCTCCAGCACCAGCTCCCCCCAGGGGGCGCTGACCTCCCGGCGGGAGAAGGCGGTCATGCTCCGGATCATGGGCCGATGTCCTGTATCAGGATGTTGAAAAAGGCCGTCCTGGCCTTTTTCAACGCGCCGAACCCGGCGCAGGTCCGGGTTCGGCTACGCCGAATCAAGCGTTTACACGCTTGATTCGCGGGCG
>JALSIK010000267.1 GCA_026990045.1 Chromatiales bacterium
GGGGTGGCGCTGGCCGGCTGGCTCAAGCTGCGCCGCGCCGCGCGCCTGCGCCGGCAGGGTCTCGACTGGCGCGCGGCCTGGCGCCGGGTGCACCCGGACATGGAGCGGACCCGCCCCAACTGGTGGATCCTCGGCGGCAGCCTCGTCTTCGTCGCCTTCACCCTGGCGGTGGGACTGAGCGACCTGCCGGCCCGCGAGGAGATCGTCTTCGCCGGTTCCATGGCCATCGTGCTGTTCCTCATGGCCCGCCTGGTGCGGGTGCTGGAGCCGGCGGCGCGCAACGTGCTGGTGGGCACCGCCGTGGTCATCTTCGTCTACCGGGCCGTGCCCCTGCCGGGCGCCGGCGAGACCTGGTGGATGATCGACGTGCTGGGCTTCGACCAGCAGTTCCAGGCCGTCCTCGGGCTCATCGGCTCGGGCCTGGCCCTGGCGGGGATGTTCCTGTTCCGCCGCTTCATGGCCGAGCGTTCCATCGCCTACATCATGGGCTTTCTCACCGTGGCCAGCTTCGTGCTCTACCTGCCCATCGTCGGCATGTACCACGGCCTGCACGAGTGGACCGCGGCCGTGACCGGGGGGCTGGTGGACGCGCGGACCATCGCCGTGGTGGACACCGCCCTGGAGTCGCCCCTGGGCCAGGTGGCCATGATCCCCATGCTGGCCTGGATCGCCAACTCGGCGCCGCCCCACCTCAAGGCCACCTTCTTCGCCGTCATGGCCTCCTTCGTCAACCTGGCCCTGTCGGCCAGCCAGCTCGGCACCAAGTACGTGAACCAGATCTTCACCGTGCCCCGCGGCGACTACACCGAGCTGGGCCCCCTGCTGTGGACCGTGAGCCTCGCCACCCTGGTCCTGCCGCTGGCGGCCATCGCGCTGGTGAAGAAAACGCGGTTGCGCACCGCCTGATCGGAGGGAGAACGACGCATGCGGCGGCTCCCGCCCTCCGCATGCCTCACCGGCCCCGCCCGTTGACCCAGATCAATACCGCCGCCATGACCCGCACCTATTTTAGGGGCAGGATCAACGTGCTGGAGGGAACCGCGCATGGCCTTGCCCATTCCGGATCGCAGCGCCGCGGGCCGCGAGCTGGCGGCGCTGCTGGGCCACTACCGGGACCGTGACGACGTCATCGTGCTGGCCCTGCCGCGGGGCGGGGTCCCGGTGGCGGCCGGGATCGCCGAGGCGCTGCAGGCGCCGCTGGACGTCCTCATCGTGCGCAAGCTGGGCGTGCCCGGCCACCGGGAGCTGGCCATGGGCGCCATCGCCAGCGGCGGGGTGCGCGTGGTCAACGACGACGTGGTCCGCATGCACGGCATCACCCCGCAGGCGCTGGAGGCCGTGGCCCGCGAGGAAGAGGCGGAGCTGGCGCGCCGCGAGCGGGCCTATCGCGGCGAGCGGCCGTTTCCGGACCTGCGCGGCCGCAGCGTGATCCTGGTGGACGACGGCCTGGCCACCGGCGCCACCATGATGGCGGCGGTGGACGCGGTGCGGGCCCAGGCGCCGGCCCGCGTGGTGGTGGCGGTGCCGGTGGCGCCGCCGGAGACCATCGCCCGCCTGCGGCGGAAGGTGGACGAAGTGGTCTGTCCCTACCAGCCCGAACCCTTCTTCGCCATCGGCCAGTGGTACGTGGACTTCGCCCAGACCAGCGACGACGAGGTCAAGGCCCTGCTTTCACGCCACCATGGCCGCCGCCCCCCGGGGGCGGCCGGAGAGGAGAAACCGGCATGACGGAACTGAACGTGCCGCGGCCGCGCTGGCCGGCGTTCTGCGCCGAGTTCGGCCGCGAGCACCACGGGTGGCGGGTGACGCTGCTGCGGGCCCCGACCCCGGACATGGAAGCCGATCCCGCCGCGGCCCTGGCCGTGGCCGAGCGCCTGGCCGGTGAAGGCCCGCTCCAGGCCCTGGAGTGCAGCGAACGCGATCACCGGTTCCACGTCACCGTCCGGGTGGGCGACGGCGAGGACCGGACGGTGCGGCTGCAGGACGTCATCGCCCTGCACGACCAGCGCCGGGGCCGCGCCCACCAGGGCCTGCGCATCGACACCGCCGACGGCGCGAGCGTGCTGGTGGCGTTCCGGGCGGCGGCGCCGCCCGAGGCCCTGGACGGCCTGGCCGACACCGAGCTGTGAGGCGCCGGACGTGACCGGGCCGCGCGAGATGGTCGTCGATGCCGGCACCGCCAGCCTGCCGGCCTTTCTCACGCTGCCCCAGGACGCCTGCGGGCTGGTGGTGTTCGTGCACGGCAGCGGCAGCAGCCGCTTCAGCTCCCGCAACCGTTACGTGGCCGAGACGCTCAACGCCGGCGGCCTGG
>JALSIK010000268.1 GCA_026990045.1 Chromatiales bacterium
CGCGCCGCCCTGCAGCAGGCCGCCGGCCAGGAAGTACGCCATCATGCCCATGGACATGGCCATCGCCAGGGCGAAGATCACGGCGAAGAAGATGAGCAGGGCCAGCAGCCACATGCCGGGGCTGCGGCGGAACAGGGCAAAGCCGTCCACGATCCAGCGCCAGCCGTGGGAGACCGGCACGCCGCGCGGCTCCAGCAGCACGCCGCCGGCGCGCGGCTGGTGTAGAATGGCGCGCCCTCTCACAGCCGTTGCCGTTTGTCCGTCCCCATGTCCCTGCCCACCGAGCCGGCGCGCCGCCGCACCTTTGCCATCATTTCCCATCCCGATGCCGGCAAGACCACCCTGACCGAGAAACTGCTGTTGTTCGGCGGGGCCATCCAGCTCGCGGGCACGGTGAAGGGGCGCAAGAGCGGCCGCCACACCACCTCGGACTGGATGGAGCTGGAGAAGCAGCGCGGCATTTCCGTGACCTCCTCGGTGATGCAGTTTCCCTACCGCGGCCGCGTCGTCAACCTGCTGGACACCCCGGGCCACGAGGACTTTTCCGAGGACACCTACCGCACCCTCACGGCGGTGGACTCGGCCCTCATGGTCATCGACAGCGCCAAGGGCGTGGAGGAGCGCACCATCAAGCTGATGGACGTGTGCCGCCTGCGCGCCACGCCCATCCTCACCTTCGTCAACAAGCTGGACCGGGAGGGCCGGGACCCGGTGGACCTCATGGACGAGGTGGAGTCGGTGCTGGCCATCGACTGCGCGCCGCTGACCTGGCCCGTCGGCATGGGCAAGGCGTTCGCCGGCATCTACCACCTGGCCGAGGATGCCGTCTACCTGCGTGACGGCTCCCGGTTGCCGGGGCTGGACGACCCGGCCCTGGACCGGGTCCTGGGGAGGCAGGCGGACGAGCTGCGCGAGGCCATGGAACTGGTGCGCGGGGCCAGCCATGCCTTCGATGCGCAGGCCTTCCTGGCGGGGCGCCAGACCCCGGTGTTCTTCGGCTCCGCCATCAACAACTTCGGCGTCCAGCCGTTGCTGGATTTCTTCGTCGAGCAAGCGCCGCCGCCGCAGGCGCGGGCCGCCACCACGCGCCGGGTGGCGCCGGAGGAGGAACGGTTCACCGGCTTCGTGTTCAAGATCCAGGCCAACATGGATCCCCAGCACCGCGACCGGGTGGCCTTCCTGCGCATCTGTTCCGGCCGTTACCGCAGCGGGATGAAGGCGCGCCACGTGCGCGCGGGCCGGGACGTGAAGCTGGCCAATGCCATCACCTTCATGGCCAGCGAGCGGGAGCGGGTGGAGGAGGCCTGGCCCGGCGACATCATCGGCCTGCACAACCACGGCACCATCCGCATCGGCGACACCTTCACCGAGGGCGAGGCGCTCAAGTTCACCGGCATCCCCAGTTTCGCCCCGGAGCTGTTCCGGCGGGTGGTGCTGGAGGACCCGTTGCGCAACAAGGCCCTGCAGAAGGGGCTGGACCAGCTCAGCGAGGAGGGGGCGGCGCAGGTGTTCCGGCCGCTGGACGGCAACGCGGTCATCGTGGGCGCGGTGGGCCTGCTGCAGTTCGACGTGGTGGCCTGGCGCCTGCGCCACGAATACGGGGTGCAGTGCCGGTTCGAGACGGTCAACGTGGCCACCGCCCGCTGGGTGGAAGGCCCGCCGGCCGAGCTGGAGCGCTTCCGGAACCGGCACCCCGAGCACCTGGCGCTGGACCATGCCGGCGCGCTGGCCTACCTGGCCCCCACCCGGGTCAACCTGGAACTCACCGTGGAGCGCTGGCCCGGGCTGGATTTCCGGGCCACCCGCGAGCACTGACGGGGTGTTGAAAAGCCCCCGCCCGGGCCGGCCGTTTTCGCCGGCCTGCCGGGTCCCGGCCCGCGGATTCCCGTTTTCCCTGTCAACCGTTCCGGTCCTGCCGCGTTACGAGGGGTGAACACGACAGGATTTTCCCATCCACGACAGAGGAGTACGGGACATGAAACATGTGGTAGTTTCCCTGGGACTGGCGGCCTTGCTGGGTGCGGGGACGGCCCTGGCCGACGAGGGTGATCGCGGCGATCGCATCGAGGACCGGCTGGACCGCC
This sequence comes from Chromatiales bacterium, assembly GCA_026990045.1. GTDB lineage: Bacteria > Pseudomonadota > Gammaproteobacteria > CAMYNG01 > CAMYNG01 > JALUTW01. The sequence goes on from JALSIK010000268.1 coordinate 2,085, forward strand.
GCGGCGACCGCATCGAGGACCGCCTCGACCGGCGCGGGGACCGCATCGAGGCGCGCCTGGACCGGCGCGGGGATCGCATCGACGAGCGCCTGGACCGGCGCGGGGATCGCATCGACGAGCGCCTGGACCGGCGCGGCGAGCGCATCAACGATCGCCTGGACCGTCGTGCCCAGTGGCTGCGCGACCATGGCCGGGACGGTGCCGCCGAGCG
>JALSIK010000269.1 GCA_026990045.1 Chromatiales bacterium
TGATGAATCGTGCCCAAGGGCCTCGATAGCAGGTGTCAGGCACCGGGAGAGCCCGGCCGGATTGCACCCGGGGTGAAGCCCGTGGTCTTCGACGGCGTGCCGGGGAGCTGCCCGGTGCACACCCCCTCACCCCGACCCTCTCCCCCGCGATGCGGGGGAGAGGGGGACGGTAAAACCGGCTGCGGCGCCGAGCCCCCGCGGTGGGCGAAAAGACGGTCCCCTCTCCCGCAGGGAGAGGGACAGGGTGAGGGGATCGGAACACGGGTTTTCTTCCTGCCCGCGCAACCCTCCCCACCCTAGCCCCTTCATCCCGCAGGGACTCCCGGCCACTACGAGATCCCCCCGGTGGCCAGCCGCCAGTCACCAGCCCCTTGAAATTGGTGCCGAAGGCCGGACTCGACAGCGCCGCCGGGAGCGGCGCTGGACGCGCGCAGCGCGCCCGCAGGGCGCAGGCCAGGGACGGCCTGCGTCAACCGGCACGGGGGAGTGCCGGTTCGACCATGCTGGATTCGGGATCCGGCGGGCAAGCCGCCCACCGATTTCGAAAGTGGTGCCGAAGGCCGGACTCGAACCGGCACGGCTTGCGCCACCGCCCCCTCAAGACGGCGTGTCTACCAGTTCCACCACTTCGGCAAGATACAACCGGTTCAGTCGCTGACCGGGACGTCGGACTCGGGCGCCGGCGGGGCCGGTTGCTCCTGCGCGGGCGCCGCCGGCTGCTCCTCCGTCACCACCGTGTCCACCACGCTGCGGGGACCGCTCTCCTTGCCCGCCAGGTAGGCCAGGCCGATGCTGGTGGCGAAGAAGACGGCCGCCAGGATGGCGGTGGTCCGGCTCAGGAAGGAGGCCGAGCCCCGGGCACCGAACACGGTGCTGGAGGCGCCGCTGCCGAAGGCCGCGCCGGCGTCGGCGCCCTTGCCCTGCTGCAGCAGGACCAGGCCGACGATGGCCGCCGCCACCAGCACGTGCACCACCAGGAGGATATTCTGCAACATCTACGCCGCCTCCGCCTGGCCCGCGGCCCGGCAGATGGTGAGAAACTCGTCCGCCACCAGCGACGCCCCGCCGATGAGGCCGCCGTCGATGTCGGGCTTGGCGAACAGCTCGGCGGCGTTGGCCCCCTTGACGCTGCCGCCGTAGAGGATGCGCACGCCCTCGGCCACGGCCCCGTCGTGCCCCGCCAGCAGGCCGCGGATGAAGGCATGCACCTCCTGGGCCTGCTCGGGGGTGGCGGTGCGGCCGGTGCCGATGGCCCACACCGGCTCGTAGGCGATGACGCCGTCGGCGATGGCCGCCGCGCCCACCTTGTCCACCACCGCCTTGAGCTGGCGCTCCACCACCTGCTCGGTGACGCCGGCCTCGCGCTCCTCCAGGGTCTCGCCCACGCACAGGATGGGCGCCATGCCGGCATCGCGCACGCGGGCGAACTTGGCCGCCACCACCTCGTCGGTCTCGCCGTAGAGGGTACGCCGCTCGGAGTGGCCGACGATGACGTAGCGGCAGTCGAAATCCTTGAGCATGGTCACCGAGACCTCGCCGGTGAAGGCGCCCTGCTCCTCCTGGCTGGCGTTCTGGGCGCCCCAGGCCACCGGGCTGCCCGCCAGGCGCCGGCCCACCTCGCCCAGGTAGGGGTAGGGGGGGCAGACCGCCACCTCGGCCGCCTTGACGTCACCGATCCCGGCCAGGATCCCGTCGAGCAGGGCGGCGATGGTCTCGCGCGTCCCGTTCATCTTCCAGTTGCCGGCGACCAGTGGCGTGCGCATGAATCTCCCCCCGATGGGTGTGGGTCCGCGGTAAAGAGCGCGAAAGCTTAGCGCCGCGGCGCCAATAAATCAACGCAGGGGGCGGGGAAACGGGGCTCAGGCGGCCTCGGCGGCGGCCCGCACGGCGTCGGCCAGCTGCTCGGCCAGGGTCCGCACCTGGCGCCCGTCGCGGCCCTCCACCATGACCCGGATCACCGGCTCGGTACCCGAGGGACGCAGCAGGACCCGGCCGGTGCCGTCGAGCTCGGCCTCCACCTGGCGCACGGCGTCGGCCAGGCGGTCGGAGCCCAGGGGATCGCGGCCGGGCTCCAGCTTCACGTTGACCATGTGCTGGGGGTACTTCTCCATGCCCTCGCGCAGCTCGTGGAGCTCGCGCCCGCTCTCCACCATGGCCGCGAGCACCTGGAGGGCGGACACGATGCCGTCGCCGGTGGAGGTGCGGTCCAGGCAGATGATGTGCCCGGAGGACTCGCCGCCCAGCAGCCAGCCCTCCTGCTGCATGAGCTCCAGCACGTAGCGGTC
>JALSIK010000270.1 GCA_026990045.1 Chromatiales bacterium
GCCATCCTGCCCGGGGTGGTGCTGGCGTTGTTCGTGGGCATCTGGCTGTCGAGCCTCCTGGCGCCCGAGTCGGCCGCGGCCCACCTGCGGCTGGACCACGAGCCCCTGGCGCGGGTGCTGCGCCGGCCCCGGGTGGCCGGGCTGCTGGCGGTGTGCTTTCTCATGCAGGCCAGCCACGGCCCCTACTATGCCTTCTACGTGCCCTACCTGCAGAGCTACGGCTACAGCGCGGGACTGGCCGGCGGGCTCATCGCCCTGGGCGTGGTGGCCGAGGTGGGGGTGTTCCTGGTCATGCATCGCTGGCTGGCGCGCTTCGGCATGTGGCGCCTGCTGCTGGCGGCGCTGCTGCTGGCGGTGGTGCGCTGGCTGCTCACGGCCTGGTTCGCCCACTCGCTGGCGGTGACGGTGGCGGCGCAGACCCTGCACGCGGCCACCTTCGGTGTCTATCACGCCGCCGCCATCCAGCTCATCCACACCTACTTCACAGGCCGCCACCAGGGCAAGGGGCAGGCCCTCTACAGCAGCCTCAGCTTCGGGGCCGGCGGCGCGGTGGGGGCGCTGTACGCGGGCCATGCCTGGGACCTGGCGGGCGGACCCATGATGTACTTCATCGCCGCGGCCCTGGCCGGTCTCGGCGCGCTGCTGGCCTGGCGCATGGCGCGCCACGACGACACCGTAGCGGGATAACCGGGGACGGAAGACAGGTGGCGGACGGCAGCCCCGTAGGGCGGCACCGCGCAGCGATGCCGCCGGAGACACCGCCGGGAGTGTCGGCGTTCGGAGGACGGAGGACGGAAGACAGAAGACGGACGGCAGAAGACGGACGACAGAATGGCCGCCCCGCGCAAAATGGATGCGTCCTTCGCGTTCCTTGGTGCCGTTGCGTTGACATTGGGCCCCGCAGGTCTGTCTTCCGTCCTCCGTCTTCTGTCTTCTGCAGGGAGCGCGGGCATCGGGCACCGTCATTCAGCCGCCTTTTTGCCGCAGCCAGCCCAGGCGGGCGGTGATCACCAGCACCAGCGGCCAGAAGGTGGTGTTGACGAGATCGTGCAGGCTGGCGGACCAGCGCGGGTGACCCAGCCAGCGCAGGTCGTCCACCAGGTCCACCGTCTCCATGAGCAGGGCCACGGCGAACACCGGCACCAGGCTGGTCCACGCCGCCAGCGGGCGGCGCAGGCCGGCCACCCACACCAGCAGCACCGTGAGGCCGATGTAGACGTGGACCGCGTCCTTGGACAGGGGCAGGAAATCCAGCAGCAGGAGCTTGAAACTCTGGTAGTCCGACATGATCACCCGGTGCGGCCGCGGGTTTGGCGGCGGCCTGGCACGGTTGTAACACAGCGCCGGGGGGCGGGGAAGGGCGCGCGCCCGCCTTCACCCGGCGGCGGGCAGCAGCGCCAGCATGGCCCGGGCGGCGTTGGACAGGGTGCGGGCCCCGTGCCACACCGCGCCCAGGCACCGCGCCATGGCCAGCCCGTCCACCTCGAGCACCACCACGCCGTCGGCGGCCAGGGTGCGGGGCAGCACCGACCAGCCCAGCCCCACGCTCACCAGCATCTTCAGCGTCTCCAGGTAGTTGGTGGTCAGCGCCACCCGCACGGCCAGGCCGTGGCGGGCCAGCGCCGCCTCCACCAGTTCGCGGGTGAAGGTGCCGGGGCCCGGCAGCACCGCCTCGTGGCGCGCCAGCGCCTGCGGGGAGAGCCTGCCGGCGGCGCACAGGGGATGGTCCGGCGCCGCCACCACCGCCAGGGGATCCGGCCACACCAGGCGCTGTTCCAGCTCCGGGGGCGGGTCCGGCGGCAGGGTGACCAGGGCCAGCTCCAGGTCGCCCTGGCGCACCGCGGCCAGGGCGGCCTCGGAGTCCATGAAGCGCAGGTCCAGCCTTACCTGGGGATGGGCGGCGCGGTAGCGGCGCAGCACCGGGGGCAGGCGGTGCAGGCCGATGTGGTGGGAGGTGCCCAGGCTCAGGGGGCCCTCGATGCGCCCGGCCAGGTTGGACACCGCCCGCCGGCTGTCTTCCACCTCCTGCAGGATGTGCCGGGCCCGGGGCAGCAGGGCGCGCCCGGCCTCGGTGAGCAGCACCCGCCGGCCCAGGCGGTCGAACAGGGCCACGCCCAGCTCGTCCTCCAGGGCCCGGATGCGCTTGCTCACGGCGGGCTGGGTGATGAACAGCTCCCCGGCCGCGGCGGAAAAGGATCCCAGCCGGGCCACGGCGGAGAAGGCGCGGAGGTCCTCCAGGTCCATGATTATGAAAGATAACATAAAGTTATAATAAATATGAAAATAATGAATTTGAGTAATAGTTATTCCAGGGCTACATTGTCTCCACGGAACCCGGCACGCCCCGCGGAGGGCAGGCAGGCATGAGCGGCAGGACACTCTACGACAAGCTGTGGGACGCCCACGTGGTGCGCGACAACGGCGACGGCACCGCGCTGCTCTACATCGATCGCCACCTGGTGCACGAGGTGACCTCGCCCCAGGCCTTCGAGGGGCTGCGCCTGGCGGGGCGCCGGCCGTGGCGGCGGGAGGCCAACCTGGCGGTGCCCGATCACAACGTGCCCACCACCGCGCGCGCGGCGGGCATCAGCGATCCCGTCTCCCGCCTCCAGGTGGAAACCCTGGACGCCAACTGCCGCGAGTTCGGCATCACCGAGTTCACCATGAACGACCCGCGCCAGGGCATCGTCCACGTCATCGGGCCGGAAGAGGGCTTCACCCTGCCGGGCATGACCATCGTCTGCGGCGACTCCCACACCTCCACCCACGGCGCCTTCGGCGCCCTGGCCTTCGGCATCGGCACCTCCGAGGTGGAGCACGTGCTGGCCACCCAGTGCCTGGTGCAGAAGAAGTCGCGCGCCATGCGCGTCACCGTCGCCGGCCGCACCGGCCCCGGGGTCACGGCCAAGGACATCGTGCTGGCCGTCATCGGCGAGATGGGCACCGCCGGCGGCACCGGTTACGCCATCGAGTTCGCGGGCGAGGCCATCGAGGCGCTGAGCATGGAGGGGCGCATGACCGTGTGCAACATGGCCATCGAGGCCGGGGCCCGCGCCGGCTTCATTGCGGTGGACGACACCACCATCGACTACGTGCGCGGCCGCCCCTACGCCCCCACCGGCGAGCTGTGGGAGCGGGCGGTGGCGGCCTGGCGCGAACTCCACTCGGACCCCGACGCGGTGTTCGACCGCGAGGTGCGCCTGGAGGCGGCCGCCATCGAGCCCCAGGTCACCTGGGGCACCTCGCCGGAGATGGTGGTGCCGGTGAGCGGCCGGGTGCCCGACCCGGCGCAGGAGCCGGACCCGGTGAAGCGCGAGGGCATGGAGGCGGCCCTGCGCTACATGGCCCTGGAGCCGGGCACGCCGGTGACGGACATCCGCCTGGACAAGGTGTTCATCGGCTCCTGTACCAACTCGCGCATCGAGGACCTGCGCGCGGCGGCGCAGGTGGTGCGCGGGCGCCGGGTGGCGGACAACATCAGGCTGGCCATGGTGGTGCCGGGCTCGGGCCTGGTGAAGCGGCAGGCCGAGGCCGAGGGCCTGGACGCGGTGTTCCGCGAGGCCGGGTTCGAGTGGCGCGAGCCCGGCTGCTCCATGTGCCTGGCCATGAACGCCGACCGCCTGGAGCCCGGCGAGCGCTGCGCCTCCACCTCCAACCGCAACTTCGAGGGGCGCCAGGGCGCCGGCGGCCGTACCCACCTGGTGAGCCCGGCCATGGCCGCGGCGGCGGCGGTGGCGGGCCACTTCGTCGACGTGCGCGAGCTGGGCCGGTAAAGTGCTTCGACGCGCAGGCGCAGGAGTGCACGGGACGCCGAGACCCGGGGCCCGGTGCGGGGTGCCCGGCCGGGCCGGCGGCGCCGGGGATCTTTGCAACTTGGTGGCAAGGGGGTTGTGAGTCATGGAAAAGTTCGAGACCTTCACCGGCATCGTGGCGCCGCTGGACCGGCCCAACGTGGACACCGACGCCATCATTCCCAAGCAGTTCCTCAAGTCCATCCGGCGCACGGGCTTCGGGCCCAACCTGTTCGACCAGTGGCGCTATCTCGACGAGGGCCGGCCGGGGCAGGACCACAGCCGCCGCCCGCTCAACCCGGACTTCGTGCTCAACCAGCCGCGCTACCGGGACGCACGGATCCTGCTGGCACGCGAGAACTTCGGCTGCGGTTCCTCGCGCGAGCACGCGGTGTGGGCCCTGGCCGACTACGGCTTCAAGGTGATCATCGCCCCCAGCTTCGCCGACATCTTCTACAACAACTGCTTCAAGAACGGCCTGCTGCCCGTCGTGCTGGCTGCGGACACCGTGGACCGCCTGTTCCGCGAGGTGGCCGCCCGCGAGGGCTACGTCCTGACGGTGGACCTGGCGGCTCAGACCCTGGCCACGCCCGACGGCGAGGTGATCCCGTTCGAGATCGACGCCTTCCGCAAGCACCGCCTGCTGGAGGGGCTGGACGACATCGCCCTGACCCTGCAGCATGCCGACGAGATCCGCGCCTACGAGGAACGGCGGAGGCAGGAGGCCCCGTGGCTGTTCGCCGGTGTGGAAGGCGGCCGGTGACAGGGCACCCGGACCGAAGGCGCATCGTGAGGGGTGAACCGGGAGCGGCAGGGGGCGCCGGAGGGGCCAGGACCGGAAAGGATTTTTGATCCTCTGCGTCCTTTGCGCGTGCGGGCCTTTGCGTTGAAAATCCCTGTTGCATTCAGGACGCAAGCCAGATGACAAAGAAGATCCTCGTTCTGCCCGGTGACGGCATCGGCCCCGAGATCGTGGCCGAGGCGGTGAAGGTCATCGACTGCCTGCGCGCCCATCACGGGCTGGCGGTGGAGACCGAGCATGCGCTGGTGGGCGGCGCGGCCTACGAGGCCGCCGGCTCGCCCCTGCCCGAGGCCACCCTGGCCCTGGCGCGGGAGGCCGACGCGGTGCTGCTGGGCGCGGTGGGCGGCCCGCAGTGGGACGCGCTGGACCGGCCGCTGCGTCCCGAGCAGGGGCTGCTGGGCCTGCGCGCGGGGCTGGAGCTGTTCGCCAACCTGCGCCCGGCCATCCTCTACCCGCAGCTCGCCGGGGCCTCCAGCCTCAAGCCCGAGGTGGTGGCGGGGCTGGACATCCTCATCGTGCGCGAACTCACCGGGGGCATCTACTTCGGCCGGCCGCGGGGGGTGGAGACCCTGCCCGACGGCCGCCGCCGCGGCTTCAACACCCTGGTCTACACCGAGGACGAGATCCGGCGCATCGCGCGGGTGGCCTTCGAGGCCGCGCGCCGGCGCGGGCGCCGGGTGTGCTCGGTGGACAAGGCCAACGTGCTGGAGTGCACCGAGTTGTGGCGGCAGGTGGTCACCGAGACCGCGGCGGACTATCCCGACGTGGAGCTGTCCCACATGTACGTGGACAACGCCGCCATGCAGCTGGTGCGTGCGCCCAAGCAGTTCGATGTCATGGTGACCACCAACATGTTTGGCGATATCCTGTCGGACGAGGCGGCCATGCTCACCGGGTCCATCGGCATGCTGCCCTCGGCCTCGCTTGATGCCGAGGGCCGCGGCATGTACGAGCCCATCCACGGCTCGGCGCCGGACATCGCCGGGCGCGGGGTGGCCAACCCCCTGGCCACCATCCTGTCGGTGGCCATGATGCTGCGCTACAGCCTGGACGAGCCGGAGCTGGCGGCGCGGGTGGAGGCGGCGGTGGGCGCGGTGCTGGACCAGGGCCTGCGCACCGCCGACATCGCCGCCCCGGGCACCCGCGAGGTGGGCACGGCGGAGATGGGCGACGCCGTGGTGGCCGCCCTGCAGGGATAGTGGCGAGTGGCGAGTGGCGAGTGGCGAGTGGCGAGTGGCGAGTGGCGAGTGGCGAGTGGCGAGGAGGCTGAGACGATGAATTCCACTTTCGGGGACGGGACATGAAAAGGGTAGGTCTGATCGGCTGGCGCGGCATGGTGGGGTCGGTGCTCATGCAGCGCATGCGCGAGGAGAACGACTTCGCCGGCATCGAGCCGGTGTTCTTTTCCACCTCCCAGGCGGGCCGGCCCGGGCCGGACATCGGGCGCGAGGTGCCGCCGCTGGGCGATGCCCGCGATCTCGACGCGCTCAAGGCCATGGACATCATCGTCACCTGCCAGGGCGGCGGCTACACCAGGGAGATCTACGGGCCGCTGCGGGCCGCGGGCTGGGACGGGTACTGGATCGACGCCGCTTCCACCCTGCGCATGGACAGCGACAGCATCATCGTGCTCGACCCGGTCAACCGGCAGGTGATCGAGGACGGCCTCGCCCGCGGGGTGAAGACCTTCGTCGGCGGCAACTGTACGGTGAGCCTCATGCTCATGGCCGTCGGCGGCCTGTTCCGGCACGACCTGGTGGAGTGGATCTCGCCCATGACCTACCAGGCCGCCTCCGGGGCGGGGGCGGCCAACATGCGCGAGCTCATCCGCCAGATGGGGGCCATCCACGAGGCGGTGAAGGACCTCAACGACGATCCCGCCACCGCCATCCTCGAGATCGACCGCCGGGTGGCGGACTTCCTGCGCAGCGACGGCTATCCCCGGGAGCACTGGGGCGTGCCGCTGGCGGGCAGCCTCATCCCCTGGATCGATACCCAGCTGGACTCCGGCCAGAGCCGCGAGGAGTGGAAGGCCGAGGTGGAGACCAACAAGATCCTGGGCCGGGCCGACGACCCGGTGCCCATCGACGGCATCTGCGTGCGCATCGGCGCCATGCGCTGCCACTCCCAGGCGCTCACCATCAAGCTCGCGCGCGACGTGCCGCTGGACGAGATCCACGACATGCTGGCGGCGGCCAACGACTGGGTACGGGTGCTGCCCAACGAGCGCGAGGTGACCCTGCGCGAGCTGACCCCGGCGGCGGTCACCGGCACCCTCCAGGTCCCGGTGGGGCGGCTGCGCAAGCTGTCCATGGGACCGGAGTACCTGGCCGCCTTCACCGTGGGCGACCAGCTGCTGTGGGGCGCGGCGGAGCCCCTGCGGCGCATGCTGCGCATCCTGCTTGAAGGTTAGGCACGGCGAACTAAGGTTTGCATGAGGACTTTCCGATAACATCCCCTGTGCCAAGGCAAAATCCCACCCCGGCCGGCGCCGGGGCCATTTCCGGGCGAAGACGCGGGATTTTGAAAAAGCCTATTTATCAGCTATAGTTAGTGCAGATTTATAAGGACTATTCTAGTTTTTCAGGCCCAAGTCCATGACTAAAAAACTGATTTCCTTGTGGTTTGCCGGGCGGATGGGGGCTGTCTCCGCCCGGCACAGGCGCCGCTCCCTGGCGCTGGCTGCCGTCCTGGCATTGGTGCTTCCGCTCTCCACCCAGGCGCTGGGCTTCGGTGCCATCAAGCTCAAGTCCGCGCTCAACGAACCCCTCGACGCCGAGATCGATCTCCTCGCCGCCACCGCCGCCGACGTGGATGCACTCAAGGTGCGGCTGGCGCCGCGCGAGGCCTTTCTGCGCGCGGGCATCGAGCGCCAGGCCGTGCTGCACGAGATCAAGTTCTCGGTGGAGCGCCGGGCCAACGGCACCTATTACATTCATCTCAAGACGCGCCAGCCGGTGCGCGAGCCGTTTTTGAACTTCCTGCTCGAAATGGAATGGCCCAACGGGCGCATGCTGCGCGAGTACACCGTGCTGCTGGATCCGCCGGAGCTGTTCCACCGCCAGCCCACCTTCGTGGAGGCCCCGGAGACCGCCGAGCCCGCGCCCCAGGTGGCGCAGGCGGAACCTGCGCCGGAGCCGGCGCCGCTGGTGCCCGAGCCGGCACCCGCGCCCGCGGCGCAGGCCGAGCCGGAGCCCCTGTTTGGTCCCGACGTGACCCCGGCCCCGGAGCCCGAGCCCCGGGTGGCGGAGGCCCCGGCCGAGCCGGCGCCGCTGGTGCCCGAGCCGGCGGCCGAGGCGGCCCCGGAGCCCGAGCCCATCCTGACCCCGGAGCCGGCCCCCGAGGCGGTGCCGGAGCCGCAGCTGGCCGAGGCCCCGGCGGTGGAAGAGGAGGGCGAGCTGTTTCCGCGCATTCCGCTCACCGAGTACCGCGAGGCGGTGGCTGCGGCCGCCGCGGAAGAAGCCGCCCCCGCCGAGCCCATGGTGCGGGGTGAGCTGGACTACGGCATCACGCAGAAGGGCGACACCCTGTGGCAGATCGCCGAGCGCCTGAAGCGGGACGACTCGGTGTCCATCTACCAGGTGATGATGGCCCTGCTGCAGTCCAATCCCGAGGCCTTCGTGGACGGCAACGTGCACCGGCTCAAGGTGGGGCGGGTCCTGCGCATCAGCGATCCGGGCCTGCTCCATGCCATGAGCGCCGAGGAGGCCGCGGCCGAGTACCGCCGCCAGACCGAGGCCTGGAACGAGTACCGCCAGCAGGTGGCGCAGGTGGAGACCACCCCGCAGCCCATCGTGGCCGGCGAGGCCGGCGAAGGCGCCACCGTGGCCCAGGCGGAGCCCGAGGGCGAGCTGTCGGTGGAGGCGCCCGCCGGCGAGCCCGCGCCCGGTGCCGGCACCGCCGAGCAGGCCGAGGCCCAGTCGGCGGCCCTCATCGCCCTGCGCGACGAGGTGCAGCAGGCCCTGGACCAGGCCAAGGCCGATCCCGATGCCAATCCCGAGCAGATCAGCCGCCTCAGCCTGCTGCTGGACGAGATCAAGCGCCTGGAGGGCGCGGTGAACGTGCAGGACACCGACCTGGCCGCCCTCCAGGCCGAGCTGGCCCGCCTCCACGAGGAAGGGGCCCGGCCCGCGCCCCAGGTGGCCGAGGCCCCGGCTTCGCCGGCGCCCGCGGAGGAGGCCCTCGGGCAGGCGGCCCGGGAGGCCCGGGAAGCCCAGGAGGCCCCGGAACGACCCTCCGCGCAGCCCGCCGCGGAACAGGCGGCGGCCGAACCCGAGGCCGCGCCCGCCGGCGAGGCCGCACCGGCGGCCGAGGAGGCGGCCGGCGGCCTGACGCCGGAGGAGATCGCGGCCGGCGAGACGCCTCCCACCGAGGCCCCGGAGACGGCGCTGGAGGAGGCCGAGGTGGTGCCGGCCGAGGGCGTGACCCCCGCCGAGGGCGAGGCGGCGCCACAGCCGGCCGAGCAGGTGGCCGAGGCCCCGGTGCCGGCGCCAGCCGAGGAGGCCCCGCAGGAGACCGGCGGCTTCGGCGCCATGGTGAGCGCGGTCCTGGCGGCCGTCACCGGCGTGCTGGGCGGGCTCGGCGGCAGCCCCATCCTCATCGCCGTGGCCGGCACCGCCCTGGTGGTGCTGCTGCTGGGCATCATTCTCATCCGCCGGCGCCGGGCGCTGGAGTCGGGCGAGGAGAGCATCCTCACCGGCGAGGCCGAGGGCAGCGCCGAGGGCGGCGGCGACGTGACCAGCAAGGAGGAGTCCTCCTTCCTGTCCGATTTCGCCATCTCCGGCATGAACGCCATCCAGGCCGAGGACTCCGAGGTGGACCCGGTGACCGAGGCCGACGTGTTCATGGCCTACGGCCGCTACGAGGCCGCGGAGGAGCGGCTCAAGGACGCCATCGGCAAGGACCCCGGCCGCATGGAGCTCAAGCTCAAGCTGCTGGAGCTCTACTACACCACCAAGAACAAGTCCGCGTTCGAGAACGCCGCCGCCGAGCTCTACGGCGCCCTGGGCGAGCAGGCCGAGAGCAACCCCGAGTGGGCCAAGGTGGTGAGCATGGGTGTGGAGCTGGCCCCGGACAACCCGCTGTTCGCCGGCGGCACGCCGTCGTCGGACTCCATCAAGGTGGGGGCCGACATGAGCGACAGCGAGATCATGGACATCGGGCTGGAGACCGGCGTGTTCGATGCCGCCGAGATGAGCCAGCAGATGCAGGCGGGCGACGTCAACAGCGCCGAGACCATGATCACCAACAGCAGCGAGCTGGACTTCAGCCTCGACGCCCCCGAGCCCTCGCCCGACACCACCCTGGCCAACGCCGGCCAGGACATCTCGGAGCTGCCCACGGAGACGGTGGCCCAGCCCGCCGAGCCGTCGGCCCAGAGCGAGGCCTTCAAGGTGGGCGACCTGGGCAGCGAGGGGGCCGGCAGCGAGGCCTTCACCGCGGGCGGCCTGGACCAGCCGGTCAAGAGCGAGGAGTTCGACCTCGACGTGGGCGAGAGCGCCCCGGCCAAGAGCGAGGAGTTCGAGCTGGACCTGGCGGCATCGGAGCCGGCCAAGAGCGAAGAGCTGGTGATGAAGCAGGACTTCGATCCCGCCAAGTCGCAGGAGTTCAACCTGGACGACCTGCAGCAGCCGGCCGGCCCCGCGTCCAGCCAGGAGTTCAACCTGGATGCGGACCTCTCGCCCGCGGGCGGCAGCGACGAGAGCATGCTCGACCTCGGCCTGGACGCCACCGACGCCGCCGGCGAGGACGTGGGCCTGGACTCGGCCGTGGACGAGGTGGGGACCAAGCTGGACCTGGCCAAGGCCTACATCGACATGGGCGATCCCGACGGCGCCCGCAGCATCCTGGGCGAGGTGCTGGAGGAGGGCACCGACGCCCAGAAGCAGGAAGCCCAGCAGCTCATGCAGCAGATCGCCTGAGGTGCATGCGCCTGGCGCGGCGCTCCCGTCCCTCGCGTTCCGTTCCACCGGGGCGGCGCCTCCGCCGCCCCGCCTGATCCCCGGCCTCCATGCGCATCGCCCTGGGTCTGGAGTACGACGGCCGGCCGTTCTGCGGCTGGCAGTACCAGCATCACTGCCGCTCGGTGCAGCAGGCGGTGGAAGACGCCCTGTCCCGGGTGGCCGACGCCCCGGTGCGCGTGGTGTGCGCCGGGCGCACCGACACCGCCGTCCATGCCCTGGAGCAGGTGGTCCACTTCGACACCGGGGCGCGGCGCGAGATGCACTCCTGGGTCTTCGGCGCCAACGCCAACCTGCCGGAGGCGGTGTCGGTGCTGTGGGCGGCGGAGGTGCCCGACGACTTCCACGCCCGCTTCTCGGCCGAGCGGCGGCGCTACCGCTACGTGATCCTCAACCGGCGCGTGCGCCCGGCGGTGCTCGCCGGCCGCGTGGCCTGGGACTACCGCCCGCTGGACCACGAGCGCATGCGCGAGGCGGCGGCGCCCCTCCTGGGCCGGCACGACTTTTCGTCCTACCGCGCCACCCAGTGCCAGGCCAGGAGCCCGGTGCGCACCCTCCACCGGCTGGACGTGCGCCGGCAGGGCGACCTGGTGTTCCTGGACCTGGAGGCGGACGGCTTCCTCCATCACATGGTGCGCAACATCGCCGGGGTGCTCATGGCCATCGGGGCCGGGGAGCGGCCGGTGGCGTGGAGCGCGGAGGTGCTGGCGGCGCGGGACCGGACCCTGGGCGGGGTCACCGCCCCCGCCGAGGGCCTGTACTTCACCGGCGTGCGCTACCCGGAGCGCTACCGCCTGCCGCAGGTTTCGCCCGCCGGGGCGGTCTGGTAGGCTCACGGGCTCGCGGGGGCAGGTGACATGAGTGCAGGCGGCCCGGGGCGGGTCAGGGTAAAATACTGCGGCATCACGCGGGCACAGGATGCCGCCCGCGCGGCGGCCCTGGGCGTGGACGCCATCGGCCTGGTGTTCCACCGGCCCAGCCCGCGCCGGGTGGACCTGGACACCGCGCGCCGGGTGGCGGCGGCGCTGCCGCCCTTCGTGACCACGGTGGGCCTGTTCGTGGACGCCCCGGCCGCGGAGGTGGAGGAGGCGCTGGCGGCGGTGCCCTTGGACCTGCTGCAGTTCCACGGCGACGAACCGCCCGCGTACTGCCGCGGATTCGGCCGCCCCTACGTCAAGGCGGTGCGCATGCGGCCGGACATCGACCTGCACCGGGTGGCGGCGCGCTACGCCGAGGCCGCGGCCCTGCTGCTGGACACCTACCGCCGTGACCTGCCCGGCGGCACCGGCGAGAGCTTCGACTGGGAGCGGGTGCCGGGCGACCTGCCGCTGCCGGTGATCCTGGCCGGGGGGCTGAAGCCGGGCAACGTGGCCGAGGCCATCCGCCGGGTGCGGCCGTACGCGGTGGACGTCAGCGGTGGCATCGAGCGCGAGCCGGGGGTGAAGGACCCGGAGCGCATGGCCGCCTTCATGCAAGAGGTGATGAATGCTGGAGACCAAGCAGCCCGCGCCTGAGGCGGTGGCGGGCCTGCCCGACGAACGGGGCCACTTCGGGCCCTACGGCGGCCTGTTCGTGGCCGAGACCCTCATGGGACCGCTGGCCGAGCTGCGCGCGGCCTGGGAGCACTACCTGGCCGATGCCCAGTTCCAGCGCGAGCTGGAGGAAGAGCTGCGCGACTACGTGGGCCGGCCCTCGCCCCTGTACCACGCCCGCCGCTGGAGCGAGCAGGTGGGCGGGGCCCGCCTCTGGCTCAAGCGCGAGGACCTCAACCACACCGGCGCCCACAAGGTGAACAACACCGTGGGCCAGGCCCTGCTGGCCCGGCGCATGGGCAAGACCCGCATCATCGCCGAGACCGGCGCCGGCCAGCACGGGGTGGCCACGGCCACGGTGGCGGCGCGCCTGGGGCTCGAATGCGTGGTGTACATGGGCGCCGAGGACATGGAGCGCCAGGCCATCAACGTCTACCGCATGAAGCTGCTGGGGGCCGAGGTGGTGCCGGTGACCTCGGGCTCGCGCACCCTCAAGGACGCCCTCAACGAGGCCATGCGCGACTGGGTCACCAACGTGGACGACACCTTCTACATCATCGGCACCGTGGCGGGTCCGCACCCCTACCCGGCCATGGTGCGCGACTTCCAGGCCGTCATCGGCCGCGAGGCCCGGGCCCAGATCCTCGACAAGACCGGCCGCCTGCCCGACGCGCTGGTGGCCTGCGTCGGCGGCGGGTCCAACGCCATGGGCCTGTTCCATCCCTTCCTCGCCGACGAGGGCGTGGCCCTGTACGGGGTGGAGGCGGCGGGCCGCGGCCTGGAGACGGGCGCGCACGCCGCGCCCCTGTGCGCCGGCCGGCCCGGGGTGCTGCACGGCAACCGCACCTATCTCATGGAGGACGCCGACGGCCAGATCCTGCACACCCATTCCATCTCCGCCGGCCTCGACTATCCCGGCGTCGGCCCCGAGCACGCCTGGCTCAAGGACACCGGCCGCGCCCGCTACGTGGCCGTCACCGACGACGAGGCCCTGGCCGCCTTCCACACCCTGACCCGGGTGGAGGGGATCATGCCCGCGCTGGAATCGGCCCACGCCCTGGCCTGGGCGGAGACGCTGGCGCGCGAGCTGGGGCCGGGCGCCGAGATCATCGTCAACCTGTCGGGACGCGGTGACAAGGACATCCACACCGTGGCCGCGCACGAGGGCATCGCGCTGTGAGCCGGCTGGCCCAGCGCTTCGCCGCGCTGCGCCGGGCGGGCCGCCGCGCCCTGGTGCCCTACGTCACCGCGGGCGACCCGGAACCGGCGGCCACCGTGGGGCTCATGCACGACATGGTGGCGGCGGGGGCCGACATCCTGGAGCTGGGCGTGCCCTTCTCCGACCCCATGGCCGACGGGCCGGTGATCCAGCGCGCCAGCGAACGGGCCCTGGCCCACGGCGTGAGCCTGCGCGGCGTGCTGAGCATGGTGCGCGACTTCCGCCACGACGACCCGGACACGCCGGTGGTGCTCATGGGCTATCTCAACCCGGTGGAGACCATGGGCTACGAGGCCTTCGCCCGGGCCGCGGCGGAGGCCGGCGTGGACGGCGTGCTCACCGTGGACCTGCCGCCGGAGGAGGCCGGCCCGCTGCTGGCGGCGCTGGACGGGGGCGGGATCGATCCCGTCTTCCTGCTCGCGCCCACCACCTCCGACGAGCGCACGCGGCAGGTGGCGGCGGTGGCGCGCGGCTTCGTCTACTACGTCTCGCTCAAGGGGGTCACCGGCGCCGGCCACCTGGACGTGGACGCGGTGCGCCGGCGGGTGGAGCACCTGCGCACCCTCGTGGACCTGCCCGTGGGCGTGGGCTTCGGGATCCGCGACGCGGCCTCGGCGGCGGCGGTGGGAGCGTTCGCCGACGCGGTGGTGGTGGGCAGCGCGGTGGTGAGCCGCATCGAGCAGCACGCCGGCGACCCGGCGGCGGCGCGGGCGGCGGTGGCGGAGCTGGTGGGCGAGCTGCGCGCGGCCCTGGACGGGCTGCCGGCGGCGGCAGCGGTACGACAGGCGGCAGACACATGAACTGGTTCTCCAAGCTCCTGCCCTCGCGCATTCGCACCGAGGCCAGCAACAAGAAGAGCATCCCCGAGGGGTTGTGGACCAAGTGCGCGGCCTGCAACGCGGTGCTCTACCGCGCCGAGCTGGAGCGCAATCTGCACGTGTGTCCCAAGTGCGGCCACCACATGCGCATGGGGGCCCGCGCGCGGCTGGCGGCCTTTCTCGATCCGGAACCGCGCGAGGAGATCGGTGCCGAGGTGGCACCCCGGGACGTGCTCAAGTTCAAGGACCTGAAGAAGTACAAGGACCGCTTGGCCCAGGCGCAGAAGAACACCGAGGAGAAGGACGCGCTGGTGGTGATGACCGGCCGGGTCAAGGGCATCCCGCTGGTGGCCTGCGCCTTCGAGTTCCGCTTCATGGGCGGGTCCATGGGCGCGGTGGTGGGCGAGCGTTTCGTGCGCGGGGTCAACGCGGCGCTGGACAGCGGCATCCCCCTGGTGTGCTTCGCCGCCAGCGGCGGCGCCCGCATGCAGGAGGCGCTGTTCTCGCTCATGCAGATGGCCAAGACCTCCGCCGCCCTGGCGCGGTTGTCGCGGCGCGGCATCCCCTACGTCTCGGTGCTCACCGATCCCACCATGGGCGGGGTGTCGGCCTCGCTGGCCATGCTGGGCGACGTCAACATCGCCGAGCCCGGCGCCCTCATCGGGTTCGCCGGGCCGCGCGTCATCGAGCAGACCGTGCGCGAGACCCTGCCCGAGGGCTTCCAGCGCAGCGAGTTCCTGCTGGAGCACGGCGCGGTGGACATGATCGTGGACCGCCGCGACATGCGCGATCGCATCAGCAGCCTGCTCGCCATGCTGACCCGCCAGCCTCCCCCCTGACCCGGCGGCGTCGCAGGTGGAGAACGTAGGGTGCGTTCGCCCCGCGAATGCACCGGCGGAAGGGGCGATGGCCCCGCCATCACATCCCTGACACCCGCATCGAGGCACGAAAACACGATAATTTCATGCGACGGCCAGGTTGACGGACACGCATCCCCGTCCTGTGCGATCCCGGCGCCCTTGCGTCGAGGGACGCGGGTCGTCGTCCGCCGCTGACCGACGGGGCGATCACACATCAGGGAACGGGCTGCC
>JALSIK010000271.1 GCA_026990045.1 Chromatiales bacterium
CATCAACGAACAGATCCCCACCCTGCTGGCCCTCTCCGACGAGGTGGTGGCCGCCATGACCGAGCAGCAGGCGCCGGCGGACCAGGTCTACATCGCCACCCGCCAGCTCATGCTCACCCAGCGTATCTCCACCAACGTGAACCGGGTGCTGGAAGGGGGCGAGGAAGCGATCACCGCCGCCGACCGCTTCGGGCGTGACGCCGCCCTGTTCGGCCGGGTGGTGGAGGACATGCTCAAGGGCAACAAGGCCATGGGCATCCGCAAGGTGTCCGATCCCACCTCCCGGGCCAAGCTGCTGGAGGTGCGCAAGCTGTTCGCCGAGATCCGCAAGCAGGTGAGCGGCATTCTCGAGAAGTCGCCGGGCATGTTCGAAGTCTCGGCGGCGGCCGACGACATCCTCAAGCTCAGTAACGACATGCCGCAACACATCGACGCGGTGAACACCGCCTACCAGGCCCAGCTCGCGCAGCGCATCGAACCCTGGCTGGTGTACCTGTTCGCGGGCATCGCCCTGTTGCTGGTGGTAGCGCTGGCCTACGCCTGGCAGAAGGATTCCAAGCGCCGGCTGGCCGAGATCGAGGAGCAGCGGCGCCAGACGGAAGAGACCAACGCCGCCAACCAGGAGGCCATCCTGCGCCTGCTGGACGAGATGGGCGACCTGGCCGACGGTGACCTCACCGTGCAGGCCACGGTGACCGAGGACATCACCGGCGCCATCGCCGACTCCATCAACTACGCCATCGACGCCCTGCGCAACCTGGTGTCGGCGATCAACGACACCACCCAGCAGGTCTCCTCGGCCGCCCAGCAGACCCAGGCCACCGCCATGCACCTGGCCGAGGCCTCCGATCACCAGGCCCAGCAGATCACCGATGCCAGTACCGCCATCAACGAGATGGCGGTGTCCATCGAAGAGGTCTCCAACAACGCCGCCGAGCTGGCCGAAGAGGCGCAGCGCTCGGTGGACATCGCCGTGCAGGGCGCCGAAGCGGTGCAGAAGACCATCCACGGCATGGACAACATCCGCGAGCACATCCAGGAGACCTCCAAGCGCATCAAGCGCCTCGGCGAATCCTCCCAGGAGATCGGCGACATCGTGGAACTCATCAACGACATCGCCGAGCAGACCAACATCCTGGCCCTCAACGCCGCCATCCAGGCGGCCATGGCCGGCGAGGCGGGCCGCGGCTTCGCGGTGGTGGCCGACGAAGTGCAGCGCCTGGCGGAACGCTCCGGTGACGCCACCCGCCAGATCGAGGCCCTGGTGAAGGCCATTCAGTCCGACACCTCCGAGGCCGTGGCCTCCATGGAGAAGAGTACCGCCGAAGTGGTGGCCGGGGCGCAACTGGCCCACGACGCCGGTCAGGCCCTCGAGGCCATCGAAACCGTGTCCAAGCACCTGGCCGAGCTGATTCAGCGGATTTCCGATTCGGCCCGCCAGCAGGCCAACGCCGCCACCAACATCTCCGACACCATGAACGTGATCCAGGAGATCACCACCCAGACCTCGGCGGGCACCAACGAAACGGCGGCCTCCATCGGCAACCTCGCCGAGCTGGCCAACGAACTGCGCAACTCCGTCGCCGGTTTCCGCCTGCCCTGAGCAGGCGGCGGCAGGCGACCATAACCGGGGCGGCCGATGACGGTGGCAGCGCAGGACAGATCGCAGGCGACCTGGGCGCGCAAGGCGCTGGCGCCCATGGACGCCTACGAGTTCCGGCAGTGGAGCGAGCTGTTGGAGCGACGCACCGGGATCAGCCTGCCCGAGAAGCGCAAGAGCTTCCTGCTCTCCAACCTCAGCATCCGTATGCGCGAACTGGGCTACGCCCGCTACCGCGATTATTTCCGCTACGTGCTCGACGGCCGCCGCGGCATGGTGGAGTGGGAGATCCTGATCGACCGGCTCACGGTGCACGAAACCCGTTTCTGGCGCGATCCCCGCGCCTTGCAGATGCTGCGCGAAACCTGGCTCGAGCGCCTGCCGGCGGCCGATGCGCCGCACCAGTTGCGGATCTGGTCGGTGGGCTGCGCCACCGGCGAGGAGCCTTACTCCCTGGCCATGCTCATCGACGATGCCCTGCTGGCCCGGGGCATCCGGGCCTATCCGGCCATCACCGCCACCGACATCAGCGCCGCGGCGCTGGCCACCGGCCGCGAGGGCATCTACCCGGCCAACCGGCTGGTCAACCTGCCCGAGGCCTTCGTCGGCCGCTATTTCCAGCGGCTCGACGGCCAGCGCTATCAGGTCAAGGA
>JALSIK010000272.1 GCA_026990045.1 Chromatiales bacterium
TGCCGGAGCGGGTCTTGGGCAGCCCCGGCGCCCACTGGATGACGTCGGGCTTGGCGATGGGACCGATCTCCCGGCGCACCAGCTCCACCAGCTCCCGGCGCAGCGCGTCCGAAGGCTCCACGCCCTTGACCAGGGTGACGTAGGCGTAGATCCCCTGGCCCTTGATCTCGTGGGGATAGCCCACCACCGCGGCCTCGGCCACGGCGTCGTGCAGCACCAGGGCGCTTTCGATCTCGGCGGTGCCCAGGCGGTGGCCGGAGACGTTGAGCACGTCGTCCATGCGGCCGGTGATCCAGTAGTAACCGTCGGCGTCGCGCCGGGCCCCGTCGCCGGTGAAGTAGTAACCGGGGTAGGTCTTGAAATAGGTGTCCACGAAGCGCTGGTGGTCGCCGTAGACCGTGCGCATCTGGCCCGGCCACGGGCGGGTGATCACCAGGGCGCCGCGGGCTTCGCCGTCGCCCTCGATGAGCCTGCCGGTCTCGGGGTCGATGATGCCGGGCACCACGCCGAAGAACGGCCGGGTGGCGGAGCCGGGCTTGAGCGGGGTGGCGCCGGGCAGCGGCGTGATGAGATGGCCGCCGGTCTCGGTCTGCCACCAGGTGTCCACGATGGGGCAGCGGCCTTCGCCCACCACGTGGTAGTACCACTCCCAGGCCTCGGGATTGATGGGTTCGCCCACGGTGCCCAGGATGCGCAGGCTCTTGCGCGAGGTCTTCTTCACCGGTTCGTCGCCTTCGCGCATGAGGGCACGGATGGCGGTGGGGGCGGTGTAGAAGATGCTCACGTTGTGCTTGTCGCACACCTGCCAGAAGCGGGAGGCGTCGGGATGGTTGGGCACGCCCTCGAACATCAGGGTGATGGCGCCGTTGGCCAGCGGGCCGTAGACGATGTAGGTGTGCCCGGTGACCCACCCCACGTCGGCGGTACACCAGTACACCTCGCCGTCGTGGTAGTCGAAGGTGTACTTGTGGGTGATGGCGGCATAGACCATGTAGCCGCCGGTGGTGTGCAGCACGCCCTTGGGCTTGCCGGTGGAGCCGGAGGTATAGAGGATGAACAGGGGGTCCTCAGCGTCCATGACCTCGGGCTCACACCGGGGGTCGGCCGCCGCCGTGGCCTCGTGGTACCAGACGTCGCGGCCGTCGGTCCAGCCGATGTCGCCGCCGGTGTTGCGCACCGTGATCACCGTGTGGACATCGGGGCAGTGTTCCAGCGCCTGGTCGGCATTGGCCTTGAGCGGCACGGTCTTGCCCCCGCGCAGGCCCTCGTCGGCGGTGAT
This sequence comes from Chromatiales bacterium, assembly GCA_026990045.1. Taxonomy (GTDB): domain Bacteria; phylum Pseudomonadota; class Gammaproteobacteria; order CAMYNG01; family CAMYNG01; genus JALUTW01. Next base: position 1,280 of record JALSIK010000272.1, read on the forward strand.
GACCACCCGGCAGTCGGAGTCCAGGATGCGGTCCTTGAGCGACTCGGGCGAGAAGCCGCCGAAGACCACGGAATGGACCGCGCCGATGCGGGCACAGGCCAGCATGGCATAGGCCGCTTCCGGGATCATGGGCATGTAGATGCAGACCCGGTCGCCTTTCTTGACCCCGCGCGCCTTGAGCACGTTGGCCAGGCGGCACACGTGCTCGTGCAGCTCGCGGTAGGTGATCTTCGCGTCCCGGGCCGGATCGTCGCCCTCCCAGACGATGGCCACCTGGTCACCGCGGGTCTCCAGGTGCCGGTCCACGCAGTTGTAGCAGGCATTGAGCTTGCCGCCCTCGAACCACTTGATGTGCAGGTCGGACGCGTCGTAGCTCCAGTCCGAGACCTTCCGCCAGGGCTCATACCAGGTGATGAAGGCCTCGGCCTGCTCGGCCCAGAACCCGTCGGGGTCGTCCACCGAGCGGCGGTACATCTGCGCGTATTGCTCCGCCGTGACGTGGGCGCGGGCGGCGATCTCGGGAGGCACGGGATAGACCTTGGTCTCGGACATGACGTTCTCCTCGTTCTTGTTCGGCGGCGGCCGGGCCGGCTCCCGGTTCATGCGCCGGCTGCCGTCGCTGGTCACGGGGGCAGCCTGTTCCGATTGTACATGTTCACCGGCGGCAGCCAAGCCCGCGGCACGTTCCTGCCGCGCGCCGTGGCAGCGGGCCGAAATGACCGGTAACCCTTTGTAAACCTGACAGTTGCATAAAATCCGCGCGGCATCGTGCTTTCGTGCCTCGACGGCAGGTGCCGGGGCCCCGGCCCGGGCGGGTGCCGGATGTCACCCGGGGTGACATGCAGCAACGCGCTCGTTGGCCGTGAGGCGCGGGGAATCCGCCCGGTGCCCACCCCCTCACCCCGGCCCTCTCCCCCGCGATGCGGGGGAGAGGGGGCGGAACATCCGGCCCCGGCGCCGGCCCCCG
>JALSIK010000273.1 GCA_026990045.1 Chromatiales bacterium
GACACTCTGTCCCAGAGGGCTCAGTGCATACTATGAACCACGCCCTGGTATTTGAAAGCTCTATTTAGTTCGTCCCTCGGCTTCGGCTTCCTGCGTCACTCTACCTCCTGCATCCCTGCAGTCGTCGTCCCTCCCAGTGGGACCACCTTGGCCGGTTCCGGCCGCGCGGCGTGGAAGGCCTCGAGACGGGTGGCGATGTGTTCGATGAGCTGGCGCGCCAGGCGGGCCTTGCTGGCCAGCGGCAGGCTGGCCTCGCCACCGGGCCAGAAAAGGTGCAGGGCATTGTCGTCGCTGCCGAACACGCCACCGGCCTCGGGGGCCGCCGGGCCCACCCGGTTGGCCGCCACCATGTCGATGCCCTTGCGAACGAGCTTGTCCCGGGCGTGGCGTTCCAGATCGTCGGTCTCGGCGGCGAAGCCCACGCAGAAGAGATCGGGGCGCCGGGCCTTCACTTCGGCGAGGATGTCGGGCGTGCGCTCGAGTTCCAGGGTCAGCGTTTCGGCCGTCTTCTTGATCTTGGCGGCGGCGGGCCGGGCCGGCCGGTAGTCGGCCACCGCGGCGGCGCCGATGAAAATCGCCGTGCCCGGCAGCGCCGCGAGCACCGCCTCGTACATCTCCTGGGCGCTCTCCACGTCCACCCGCTCGACGCCGGGCGGGGTCTCCAGGGACACGGGGCCGCTGATCAGCACCACCTGGCCGCCCGCCTCCGCCGCGGCCCGGGCCAGCTGGAAACCCATCTTGCCGGAACTGCGGTTGCTCAGGTAACGCACGGGGTCGATGGCCTCGCGGGTGGGCCCGGCGGTGATCACCAGGCGGCGGCCGGCCAGAAGGCCGCTGGCAAACAGCTCGCCGAAGCGGGCCACCAGCGTTTCGGGGGCCAGCAGGCGGCCGGCGCCGGTGTCGCCGCAGGCCTGCGGGCCCTCGTCGGGCCCGAGCAGCACCACCCCGCGGGCCCCCAGCGTGCGCACGTTGTCGGCCGTGGCCGGGCTGGCCCACATCTTCGCGTTCATGGCCGGCGCCACCGCCAGCGGCACCGCCGAGGCCAGGCAGACGGCGGCGAGCAGATCGTCGGCCCGCCCCTGGGCCAGCCGGGCCAGGAAGTCGGCGCTGGCCGGCGCCACCAGGATGGCGTCGGCCCAGCGGGCCAGCTCGATGTGGCCCATACCCGCCTCGGCCGCCTCGTCGAGCAAGTCCCGATGCACCGGATGGCCGGAGAGGGCCTGGAAGGTCAGCGGCCGGACGAACTCGCCGGCCCCGGCGGTCATGATCACCCGCACCTCGGCCCCCGCCTCGCGCAGGCGCCGCACCACCTCGCCGGCCTTGTAGGCCGCGATGCTGCCGGTCACGCCCAGAAGGATGCGCCTGCCGGCCAGAAATCGGGAAGGATCGGTCATGGGGCGATTGTAGCAAGACAGGGACGAGGGACGAGGAAATCGTGAGCACCGGAATATGGCCATCAAGGCAACACGTCGCACCTTCGCCGTACCGTTGAGTTCCTCGCCACTCGGCCCTCGGCCCTGCCGTGCCCCGCGCGGCTAAATCCAGCCCCGCTCCGCGAAGGCCACGCATTCGCCGTCGCCGACCACCACGTGGTCGAGCACCCGCACGTCCACCAGGGCCAGCGCGTCCTGCAGGCGGCGGGTGATCCGCCGGTCGGCCTCGCTGGGTTCGGCCACGCCCGAGGGATGGTTGTGGGCCAGGATCAGGGCGGCCGCATTGTGATGCAGGGCGCGGCGCACCACCTCGCGGGGATGGACCGAGGCGCCGTCGATGGTGCCGCGAAACAGTTCCTCGAAGGCGATCACCCGGTGACGGTTGTCGAGAAACAGGCAGGCGAACACCTCGTGGGGATGATCCCGCAGGCGGCTGGCCAGGTAGCGGCGGGTGGCGGCCGGATCCGTGAGGGCGTCGCCCCGGCTGAGGGTGGCATCCAGATGGCGGCGGGCCAGTTCCAGCACGGCCTGAAGCTGGGCATACTTGGCCTCGCCGAGGCCGGGGCGGGAACAGAATTCGCGGCGCCCGGCCCCGAGCAGGCCCCGCAGGCCGCCGAAGTGGCCCAGGATCTCGCGGGCCAGATCCACCGCGGTGCGCCCGGGAAGGCCGGTGCGCAGGAAGATGGCCAGCAGTTCGGCATCGGACAGGGCGCCCGGGCCCCGCTGCAGGAGCTTCTCGCGCGGCCGCTCGGCCGCCGGCCAGTCGGGGATGGCCATGATTCACCTCCATGTGAACGAGAGCAGGG
>JALSIK010000274.1 GCA_026990045.1 Chromatiales bacterium
ATGCGGCCGGCCTCCATGCGCTGCAGGTCCAGCAGGTCGTCCACCAGCCGGCCCAGGCGCTCGGCATTGTCCAGGCCCATGGCTGCCATCTCCCGGGTTTTTTCGTCCACCTCGCCGGTGACGCCGTTGGCGATGAGCCCCAGGGCACCGCGGATGGCGGTGAGCGGCGTGCGCAGCTCGTGGCCGGCGGCGGCGAAGAAGGTCCGCTGGGCCCGTTCCGCCGCCGCCCGCCGCCGGCCTTCACGAGCGATGGCCGACAGCGACAGCACCACCAGCGCCAGGAACGCGGCGAGCAAGGACAGGGCCTCGAACCGGATGCCGCGGGCGTGATCTGCGAACAGGCCGGGGGCGTGCAGCACCACCACGCTCCAGCGGGTGCCCGGCACCGGGGCCTCGGCCAGGATCCGGTCCCGCTCGGCCGGCGTCAGGTGGTAATCGTCCCGGGACCACTCGATGCGGGCGCCGTCGGGCGTCACCTCGATGAGATCGCCGGCCTCCCGGTCCACCAGCAGCAGCACATGCCGCGGTCCTTGGTGGAAGGCCAGCAGGCGGCCGAGATACTCGGCCGGAAAACTCACGAACAGGAGGCCGCCCGACGGGTCCCCGCCCCAGCGGGCCATGGTGTCGAAGTGGTAGGCCACGGGATTGGGATGGATGCGCGGCCGGTAGTGCCCGCGCGCGAGAAACTCGCGCATGTCGGCCAGGCACACCTCGCCGATGCGGCCGGCGAAGTCATCCGCCAGCGGCCGGCCGGCGGCATCCATCACGGTGAGCGCGAAGTGACGGGGAAAGAACTCCCGCGCCCGGGCCTTGAGCCGCCGGAACCCGGCCTCGCGCGCCGCGGGCCGGGCCACGATGTCCTCCAGCAAGGCGCGATGCTCGCGCGCGAACAGGGTGACGCGGCGCCGGGTCTCGCCGACGAAGGCCGCCACCTCGGCCGCCACGCCGCGCGCGGCGATGGCCGCCGAGGTCTGGTGAAACTCGCGGAACTGCTGGTGCCGCACGCGGCCGTTGTGGTAGAGCACCGCCGCCACCATGGCCAGCACCGCGGCGGCGGAGATCACGGCATAGCGCGTGCTGCGATCGCGCATGGCCGCGCGGCCCGGTCACTCGTCCGTGACGCAGCCTTCCGAGGCGGTGCGCACGGTCTTGATGTACTTGTACAGGGTGCCGCGGGTGGCCTTGTACGGCGGCATGGTCCAGGCCGCGCGCCGCCGGGCCAGCTCCGCCTCGTCCAGCGCCACCTCCAGCAGGTTGCGCTCGGCGTCGATGGTGATGCGGTCGCCGTTCTCGATGAGCGCGATGGGCCCGCCCTCCTGGGCCTCCGGCACCACGTGGCCGATGATGAAGCCGTGGGAGCCGCCGGAGAAGCGGCCGTCGGTGATGAGCGCCACGTCCTTGCCCAGGCCGGCGCCCATGATGGCCGAGGTGGGGGTGAGCATCTCCGGCATGCCGGGGCCGCCCTTGGGGCCCTCGTAGCGGATCACCACCACGTCCCCCTTCCGGATCTCGCCCTGCTCCAGGCCCTTGAGCATGTCCTCCTCGCAGTCGTAGACCCGGGCCGGGCCACAGAAGCGCAACCCCTCCTTGCCCGTGATCTTGGCCACCGCGCCGCCCGGCGCCAGGTTGCCGCGCAGGATCTGGATGTGGCCGGTGGGCTTGATGGGCGCCTCCAGCGGCATCACCACCTGCTGGCCCTCGGCCAGGCCGGGGACCCCGGCCAGGTTCTCGGCCAGGGTGCGGCCGGTGACGGTGAGGCAGTCGCCCTGCAGCAGGCCGTGCTCCAGCAGGTACTTCATCACCGCCGGGATGCCGCCCACGTTGTGCAGGTCCTCCATCACGTAGCGCCCGCTGGGCTTGAGATCGGCGATGAACGGCACCCGGTCGGACACCGCCTGGAAGTCGTCCAGGGTCAGCGGCACGTCCACCGCGCGCGCCATGGCGATGAGGTGCAGCACCGCGTTGGTGGACCCCCCCAGGGCCACCACCACCACCATGGCGTTCTCGAACGCCTCGCGGGTCATGATGTCGCGCGGCTTGATGTCCTGCTCCAGCAGCAGGCGGATGGCGTGGCCCGCGCGCCGGCACTCCTCGCGCTTGGCCGGGTCCTCGGCCGGGGTGGAGCTGCTGTAGGGCAGGCTCATGCCCAGGGCCTCGATGGCCGAGGCCATGGTATTGGCGGTGTACATGCCGCCGCAGGCACCGGGCCCCGGGCAGGCATGGCGCACGATCTCCT
>JALSIK010000275.1 GCA_026990045.1 Chromatiales bacterium
CCACGCGGGTGGAGGCGACGTTGAGCGCCAGCCGCAGCAGCGTGGCCACCAGCAGGATGGTGGGAAACAGCGCGAAGTCCAGCGGCCGCAGGGTGTAGACGGCCACCAGCAGGATCACCAGCGCCAGCGAGATGTTGAAGCTGAACAGCATGTCCAGCGCTAGCGGCGGCATGGGGATGACGATCATGGCCATCATGGCCATGAGCAGCACGGGCGCACCCAGCCCCCGCAGCCGCCCCATGGACCAGCCCTGCACCGCCGCCGCCGGTTCAGCCATCCGTATCGCCTCCCGCCTCAGTCGTCACGCCGCAAGTCGTCCGGGATGGGCAGGTCGTCGAAGTCGCGCCGCGCCCGGGCCGCCTGCCCGGTGCGGCCCTTGAGCTGGAACACGTAGGCCAGCACCTGGGCCACCGCGACGTAGAGCCCCGCCGGGATCTCCTGCTCCAGCTCGGTGCTGTGATACAGCGCCCGGGCCAGCGGCGGCGCGGAAACCAGCACCACGTCGTGGGCCCGGGCCACCTCCCGGATGCGTTGCGCCACCAGGTCCGCGCCCTTGGCCACCACCACCGGCGCGCGCATGGTGGCCTGGTCGTAGCGCAGCGCCACCGCGTAGTGTTCCGGGTTGGTGATCACCACGTCGGCCTCCGGCACCGCGGCCATCATGCGCCGCTCCGCCATCTCCCGCTGCAGCCGGCGGATCTGGCCGCGCACCTCCGGGCTGCCCTCGGTCTCCTTGTTCTCGTCCTTGACCTCCTGCCGGGTCATGCGCAGCTGGCGCCCGTGCTGCCAGAGCTGGAACGGCACGTCCACCAGGGCCACGATCACCAGCGCCCCCGACATCACCACCATGGCCCACAGCAACAGCGACAAGGCCCGGGCCATGGCTTCCTCCACGGGCTGCGCCCCGAGGCCGAACAACTGGTCACGGTACAGCACCAGGAACGCCACCCCCAGGGCCCCAATGAGCACGAACTTGGCCAGGGCCTTGACCAGTTCCATGAGGCCGCGGGCCCCGAACACCCGTTTCAGGCCCTTGACCGGATCCAGTTTTTCCCACTTGACGGCCACCGCCTTCCAGCTGAACGACAGCCCGCCCACCGCCACCGACGCAACGATACCGGCCACCGTGACCACGGCGAGAAAGGGCACCAGGGCCCACACCGCCTCCACGAGGCTCTCCATGAACAGTCGCGGCATGGCAGCCGGGTCGAACACCACGCTCCGGGGCAGGGCCAGCATCCGTTCCCCGATTCCGGCCAGGTCCCGCACCACGTGGCCGCCGAACAGGGCGGCCGCCCCCAGCGCCGCCAGTGTCACCAGCATGGTATTGAGCTCCCGCGAGCGGGCGACCTGGCCCTCCTCGCGCGCCTTCTCCCGCCTGCGCGGGGTGGCCTCCTCGGTGCGTTCCTGTGCCGTGTCCTCGGCCACGTCCGTCCTACCCCTGGCCCAGCCCGCGCAGCAGCCCGAACACGTGCTCGAACATGGCCGAGACCCGCGGCCCCACACTGGGCAACGTCGCCAGGATGACCGTGAACCCCAGGATCATGGTGAGCGGAAAACCCACCGCGAAGATGTTGAGCTGGGGCGCGGCCCGGGTCATGAGCCCGAAGGCGAAGTTGACCACCAGCAGCGAGGCGATGGCCGGCAGGGCGATGCCCACCGCGCCGGAGAAAATGAAGGCCCCCCATGCCACCAGCCGCCACAGGTCCCCGGGGGCCAGTCCCTCGGGTGCCACCGGCAGCAACCGGAAGCTCTGCACCAGCACGTCGATGAGCACCAGGTGCCCGTCCAGTGCCAGGTAGACCAGGATCACGAGCATGACGTAGAGCTGGCTGAGCACCGGCGTCTGGGCCCCGTTTTGCGGATCCACCATGAGCGAAAATCCCAGCGCCATCTGCATGGCCACCACCTGTCCTCCCGTTATCGCCGCGCTGAAGACCATTTGCACCGCAAAGCCCATGGCGGCACCGATGAGCACCTGCTGAACCACGATCAACACCGCCTCCGGGCTGAACACCTCCACCGCCGGCATGGGCGGGAGCAGCGGCACCACCACCGCGGTGACGGCCAGCGCCAGCACCACCCGCACCCGCGCCGGGACCGCCTGCGCCCCGAACACCGGCGCGGCCATGACCATGGCCCCGATGCGAAACAGCGGCCACAGGATGCTGCCCACCCAGGCCGTGATCTCGGCGCCGCTGATGGTCATGCGGGCG
>JALSIK010000276.1 GCA_026990045.1 Chromatiales bacterium
CACCCCGACCCGGTGCACTGGTACCGCGAGCAGGGCTACGACCTGGTCACCGTGCCGCGCCCCGCGGCGGGCCAGTGGACCCTGGAGACGGCCCCGGACCCCGACAACCGGGTGCTGGTGCTCACCAACCTGCGCCTCAAGCACGCGCCTCTGCCCGCCACCCTGCTGGCCGGCGACGCCCCGGCGCTGGCCGCCTGGCTGGAGCAGCGGGGGCGCCCCGTGACCCGGGCCGACTTCCTGCGCCTGGTGGCGTTCTCCGCCGAGCACGCCCCGCCCGGGGAGAAGCCCCGCACCGTGACCCTGGCCCCCGGCGGGGCCGGTCGCCACACCGCGAAGCTGCCGCCGCTGCGGCGGGCGGGCCTGCACCAGATCGCGCTCATCGCCCGCGGGCCCACCTTCGAGCGCCAGCGCCACCTGCGCGTGGAGGTGCTGGATGCACCCGCCCGGGTGGAGGTGCGCGGGGACGGCATCGTGGTGGCGCCGGTGCCCGGGCTGCTGGCGCCGGACACCGTGGAGGCGGTCGCCGAGCTGGTGCCGGGCGGTCCCCTGGCGCTGGTCCGCGGGGAGGGCGGCCGGTTCACCGCCGTCCTGGGCCCGGAGCATGCCGGGGCCCGCGTGCAGGTGAGGCTGTCCGGCCGCCGCCGTGACGGCCGCTCCCTGGAGATGAGCGTGGAGCGGCGCGTTCCGGGCGGCGGCGCCGCGTCCGCCCCTGAGCCGAAAAAGAAAGAAAGGGACGAAAACAAAAAACCGGCGCAGAAGGATGCCGGCGGGAAGGCGCACCCCCCGGAGCCGGAGGAAGGGAGTGCCATGGGCCGGGTGCTCATGTGGGTGGGGCTGGTGAACCTGGTGCTGGCCGCCGCGGGTGCCGGCGGCTGGCTGGCCTGGCGCCGTCTCAGAAAGCGCAAGGCCGACGCGCTGGCGGCGGAGCTGGAAGAAGATGAATGAGTGGCTGCTGGCCGCGCTGGTGATCACCGGCGAGGTGGCCCTGGTGCTGCTGGTGGCGGTGCTGGCGGCGGTGGTGTGGCACTTCCGCGGCCGCTCCCGCCGCCGGGGCGAGGTGCAGCAGGTGCTGGCCCGCCTGCGCCAGGCGGGGCCCGAGCGGCGCCAGCGGCTGGGCACCCTGCTCAACGAGGCCCTGGGGTTCGGGGAGGAGGAGGCCGCCGCCCGGGCCGAGGCCCTGGCCGGGCTGGAGCAGGGCCTGTACCGTTACGTGCTGCGCCTGTTCCTGTACCGGCGCGAGGGCATCGGGCCGCTGGAGGCCCATGTCCAGGGCCTGTGCGGGGGATACCAGGGCCTCCTGGGCGGGCCCCGGGATGCGGAGGCCGGTGACGACGACGCCCGGCCCGCCGGGCTGCCCTACACCGCCCTGCGCAAGGAGCGCGACCGCCTGCAGGAGGAGCTGGCCCGGCAGAAGGACGAGACCGCGGCGGTGCGGGCCGAGCTGGCCTCCACCAAGGAGGCGCTGGAGAACATGATGCGCGAGTACGCCACCATGTTCGCCGGTGGCAGCCGCGAGGGCGAGCTGCAGGTGCGCGAGCACATGGAGAAGCTCAAGGAGCGGATCCATTCCGGTTCCGCCCCGGCCGGCCAAGCGCCGGAGGCGGACGCCGAAGCGATCCCGGAGCTGGAGGTGCCGGAGCTCACCGAGCCGGCGGACGCGGGGGACGAAGGACAGCGGCCGTAGGCGCGATTCCGGCCGCGAAGGGATGTCCGGCTCGTCCGGGGTTCGCGCCGGGGGCGGCGCTCCTACGATGATGGTGCCTGGTGCAGGAGCGGCCCCCAGCCGTGAAGGGACTTCTTCAACGCAAAGGCGCCAAGACGCAGAGGACGCCAAGGGAAAATTCTTCTTCGCGCCGGGGCGGCGCTCCCAGGGCGTGGCGAACAACCGGGCTTTCGCCGGTGCCAATTGATTTCGACACAATAAAATCTTTGCGTCCTTTGCGACTTTGCGTTGATTTTTTGAAAGCGATCCCCCCGGCCGTGATGAAATATCCACCGCCATTCGCGCCGGGGCGGCGCTCCTGCGGGTCGAAAACGTGGTGTAGGAGCGGCCCCTGGCCGCGAATCCCCGGCTCGTTACACGCTGCCGGCCGCGGGCACCGGCGGCGCCGTCATGGCCTGGCGCAGCTTGCGGATGGCGTTGGCCTCCAGCTGGCGGATGCGCTCGGCCGAGACACCGTACTTGTCCGCCAGCTCCTGCAGCGTCACCTTGT
>JALSIK010000277.1 GCA_026990045.1 Chromatiales bacterium
GATGAGGGCCAGGGTCACCATGTCGCCGTTGGCGATGTGGCTCACCTCGTGGCCCAGCACCGCCTCCACCTCGTCGGCGGTCATGTGCTCCAGCAGGCCGGTGGAGACCGCCACCAGGGCGTTGTTGCGCGAGGCGCCGGTGGCGAAGGCGTTGGGCTCGGGCGAGGGGAAGATCCCCACCTCGGGCATGCCGATGCCGGCCTCCCGCGCCTGGCGCTGGACCGTGGCCACCAGCCACTGCTCGGTGGGGGTGCGGGGGGTGTCGATCACCTGCACGCCCATGGCGCGCTTGGCCATCCACTTGGACAGGGCCAGGGAGATGAACGAGCCCCCCATGCCGAACACCGCCGCGAACGCCAGCAGCGCCTCCACGTTGAGGCCCACCCCCTGCTGGTCGAGCAGGGTGTCCACCCCCAGCAGGTCCAGGGTCACCGACAGCACCACCAGGATGGCCAGGTTGGTGGCCAGGAACAGGAATACGCGCTTCATGGGTGTGGGAACCTCCTCTCTCACCGCCAGCGGGCGGCGATAGAGTAGGGGCAAAGCCGGGCGTTCTCAAGCCCGGCCGCGGGCCAGCAGCCGCCCCAGCACGGTGGAGGGATGCTCCTCGCCGGTGCGCACGTAGCGCAGCACGTCGGGCCCGTGGGCGATCCACTCCATCTCGCGCCCGGCCCCGCGGCGCCCGCAGAACAGCAGCCGGTCGCCCGGCGCCAGTTCGGTGTCGTCGGCGGGCACCAGGCGGTTGTCGCCCGCGCGCACCAGCAGCAGGGGCACGCAGGGCAGGCGCTCGTCGCGCAGGCGCGGATTGCGGCACAGGTCGCCCACCCGCACCGTCTCGCCCCGGGCCAGGGCCGCGTACACGGCGCCGGCGCCGCGGGGCGTGACGTCCAGCGACCAGGTGGCCGGGGCCTCCTCCTCGATGACCCCGCCGATGCGCGAGACCAGCTCGTTGGCCCAGTCGTTGTCCTGGGTCGCGGCCAGGTCCAGGAACTCGGCCAGCAGCGGGGTGGTGATGAGGGCGAAGATCTTGTGCGCGATGACGCTGCCGCGCTGCATCACCAGGTCCACCTCCGCGGCGCGGAACAGGGCCTCGTTGGTGCGCTGGTTCTGGCGCGCCACGGTGAACAGCCCGGGGTTGAGGGCGCGCGCGGTGACGATGATGGACAGGTTGTTGGCATCGGAGTCGGTGCCGGCCACGATGCCCGCGGCGTCCTTCACCCCGGCCTGCATCAGGGTGTCGGCGTCGGCGCCCAGCCCGGCCACCGTGCCCGCCGGGGCGCCGGCGGCCTCGGGCTGCGATTCCACCACCTGCACCGCCACCCCCTCGGCCCGCAGGCGCCGGTAGACCGCCTTGCCGAAGCGGCCGTAGCCGCACAGGATCCAGCGGCCGTGGGGCGGAAACAAGGGCTGCTGCAGGCGCTCGTGGGGCACGCCGGTGAGCCAGTCGAACAGCAGGTGCATGCCGGGGGCGTGCACCGCCTGCGCCAGGCGGCCGGCGAAGGTCTCGAACGGGTTGATCACTTCCACGTTCCCCAGCGAGGCGATGTTCTCGGCCCCGGCCTGGGTCTCGGCCCGGGCGATGGTGCGCCGGCCGCCGCCCTGCAGCGAGCTGGCGATGGCGATGGTGAGGTTCACCTCGTCGCTGTTGGTGAGCGCCACCACGCCCACGCAGCGCGGGTGCCGCAGGCCGGCCTCCATGAGCCGGGCGGGGTCGGCGGCGTCGGCGCGCAGCCCCGGCACGTCGATGCCCAGGTCCTCCAGCTCCAGGGCGTCGATGCGTGCCTCGTCGATGTCGATGACCACCGCGCCGCGCCCGGAGTCCACCAGGGCCTTGACCAGCAGGCTGCCGGTGTCGCCGTAGCCGCACACCAGGTAGAAGGGCTCGGCCAGGCGGCGCACCGCGCGGCGGAAGGCGGTCTCGCGCAGCAGGCGGCGGAAGGCCGGCTCCTGCATGATGGACAGGCTGGTGCCGATGCCGTAGAGCCAGGCCACCACCGTGGCGTAGATGGACGCCGTGGCCCACATGCGCTGGGCGCCGGTGAAGGGATAGGGGATCTCGCCGAAGCCGATGGTGGTGCCCATGAAGCTGACGAAGTAGAAGGCGTGGAAGAAATCCATGCGCCACGGCCGGCCCTGGTCGTCCACGCCGGGGATGAGCACGAAGCCGAGGATCGAGACCGCGTAGGTGAGGATGAGCACCACCAGG
>JALSIK010000278.1 GCA_026990045.1 Chromatiales bacterium
TCGAGGTCGAGGTGGACGAGCACCGGCGGCCGGGGGAGGCCCCGGAGGCCATGGCGCGGCGCCTGGCCCTGGCCAAGGCCCGGGCGGGACGGGGGGCGGCGGGAGACGATCCCCGCCCGGTGCTGGGGGCGGACACCGTGGTGGTGGCGGGCGAGGCGGTGCTGGGCAAGCCGCGGGACGAGGCCCATGCCCTGGCCATGCTGGCGCGCCTGTCGGGCCGCTGGCACGAAGTGCTCTCGGCGGTGGCCCTGGCCTGGCCCGGCGGCGAAGAGGCCCGCCTGTCGCGCACCGCGGTGCGCTTCCGCGAGATCAGCGAGGCCGAGGCCCGGGCCTACTGGGCCAGCGGCGAGCCCCGGGACAAGGCCGGGGCCTATGCCATCCAGGGCCTGGGCGCGGTGTTCGTGGCCGAGATCCGGGGCAGCTACTCGGGGGTCATGGGCCTGCCCCTGTTCGAGACCGCCGGGCTGCTGGCCGCCCGGGGCGTGAGGATTCTGTGACCCGGCCCCGGTCGCGGCCCTGTTAGACTGTATCCCATGAGTGAAGAACTGCTGATCAACGTCACCCCCCAGGAGACCCGCGTTGCATTCATCGAGAACGGCATGCTGCAGGAGGTGCACGTGGAGCGGGCGCGCCGCCGCGGCCTGGTGGGCAACGTCTACTACGGCCGGGTGAGCCGGGTGCTGCCCGGCATGCAGGCGGCCTTTCTCGACATCGGTCTCGAACGCACCGCCTTCCTTCATGCCTCGGACATCGTGCAGCCGCACGAGGAGGGCGGCGGCAACGACGCCGTGCGCCACAACGGCGGCAACATCACCGAGCTGCTGCGCGAGGGCGAGATGGTGCTGGTGCAGGTGGTCAAGGACCCCATCGGCACCAAGGGCGCGCGGCTCACCACCCAGATCTCCATTCCCTCGCGCTACCTGGTCTACATGCCGGGCGCCGAGCACGTGGGCGTGTCGCAGAAGATCGAGGACGAGGCCGAGCGCCAGCGGCTCAAGGACTGCGTGCGCCGGTTCCAGGACCAGTTCGATCCCGGCGGGTACATCGTGCGCACCGTGGCCGAGGGCGTGAGCGAGGAGGCCATCGAGGCCGACATGCGCTTCCTGCAGAAGCTGTGGGACGCCATCAAGGAGAAGATGAAGAACAACGGCGAGGTGGGGCTCATGCACGAAGACCTGCCGCTGGTGATGCGCACCATGCGCGACCTGGTGGGCACCGAGTTCGAGCGCGTGCGCATCGACTCGCGCGAGACCTACCAGAAGGTGCACCGCTTCGCCGAGAAGTTCATTCCGGACCTGGCCGAGCGCATCGAGTACTATCCGGGGGAGCGTCCCATCTTCGATCTCTACGGGGTCGAGGACGAGATCCAGAAGGCGCTGGAACGCAAGGTCCAGCTCAAGTCCGGCGGCTACCTGATCATCGACCAGACGGAGGCCATGACCACCATCGATGTCAACACCGGCGCCTTCGTCGGCCACCGCAACCTGGAGGAGACCATTTTCAAGACCAACCTGGAGGCGACCCAGGCCATCATCCGCCAGCTGCGCCTGCGCAACCTGGGCGGGATCATCATCATCGACTTCATCGACATGTTCGACCCCGAGCACCGGCGCCAGGTCCTGCGGGCGCTGGAGAAGGGGCTGGAGAAGGACCACTGCAAGACCCAGATCAGCGAGGTCTCTTCCCTGGGCCTGGTGCAGATGACGCGCAAGCGCACCCGCGAGAGCCTGGAGCAGGTGTTGTGCGAGCCCTGTCCCACCTGCGGCGGGCGCGGCACGCTCAAGACCGCCGAGACGGTGTGCTACGAGATCTTCCGCGAGATCCTGCGCGAGGCGCGCCAGTACGATGCCGAGCGCCTGCTGGTGCTGGCCAGCCCCGAGGTGGTGGACCTGCTGGTGGACGAGGAGTCCACCAGCGTGGCCGAGCTGCAGGAGTTCATCGGCAAGGAGATCCAGTTACAGGCCGAGTCCCAGTACACCCAGGAGCAGTACGACGTGGTCCTGCTGTAGGCCGGGCCGTTCTCCGTGCCGGCGGCACGGGGCAGCCGGTCCCGCGGCGGCCGCCAACGCCCATGAGTCACCCACCGCGCAGTCGATGGAAACGCCTGACCCGCGCCGCCTGGTACGCCGGGGTGGCCGGGCTGGTGCTGCTGGCCATCGCGCTGACCGTGGTGCGGCTGTATTTTCCCCGGCTGGAGGGC
>JALSIK010000279.1 GCA_026990045.1 Chromatiales bacterium
CTTCGCCGGCGGGCTGTTGCCGGCGGACAAGCTGGCCCGGGTCCAGGCCCTGCAGGAGTCGGGCGCGGTGGTGGCCATGGTGGGGGACGGCATCAACGACGCCCCGGTGCTGGCCGCGGCCCAGGTCTCCATCGCCATGGGGGCCGGTACCCAGCTGGCCCAGGCCAGCGCCGACATGCTGCTCATGGCCGAGGATCTGCGCCGCCTGCCCGAGGGCGTGGCGGCGGCCCGCAAGACCCTGGCGGTGGTGCGGCAGAACCTGGGCTGGGCGCTGGGCTACAACCTCGTGGCCGTGCCCCTGGCGGCGGCGGGCATGGTGCCGCCCTGGGCCGCGGCCCTGGGCATGTCCGCCAGCTCGCTGGTGGTGGTGGTCAACGCCCTGCGGCTGGCGGCGCCGCGCGCGCCGCAGGCGGCCGCCCGCCCGGCCTCCGGGGCCGTCAGTCCTCCGGGCGCGGCGCGGTGAGGGCGGCGAGGAAGGCCTCGGCCCCGTCCAGGGTGGCGAAGGGCCCGGCGGTGCCCTCGCGGGTGCGCACGTACCAGCCCTCGGCGGGCAGGTGGAACATGCGCCCCGGGTGCAGGGGCCGCGGCGACAGCTCGGGGTGATTCACCCACAGGGGCGGCTGGCGCCGGGGCCGGCGGCGGTGGGCCGGGGGACGGAAATCCAGAATCACTGCCATGGATGCCTTACCGTTGTCACTGGTGAACTGCTTCGGTGGCACAATATAGACGCGGGCCCGTGGCGGGTCTGTCAGGCGAGTCTGAAAATGGCGTAGGAATCGGCCTACGGAGGCGGCGTGGAAATCCTCTATCTCCTCATCCCCCTGGCGGTGGTGCTCATGGTGGTGGCCGTGGCCGGGCTCATCTGGGCCATCCGCTCGGGGCAGTTCGAGGACCTGGAGGGCCCGGCGTGGCGCATCCTCATGGACGACGACGACCCTAGGGTCCCGCGGTCGCAGGAGAAGGAAAACCCCCCGGGGCCGCCGCCGGCTTGAAGCCCCGGCGGCCATTTATTAACATTTGCTGATATTCCACGCGCCACAGGCGGCAGATCCATGAAAGAGCTGTTCACCTTCCAGAATTTCCCCATGGCCATCATCATCGCCCTGGTGGCCTTTGCCTACTTCGTCTTCCTGAGCGTCCTGCTGGGCGGCTGAAGCCGGGACCCGGGCCGGGGTCCGTTCCCTTGGTCCCGGCGTTTTTCGTCATTTCATTCATGAAATGTCGAAAAACGCCACCCTGATCCCGCCGGGGAAGCCCGGCCGGAGGGGGCGATGCCGCATGGTGCCGCCCCCGGCGCCCGCACCAGGTCCCCGCACGGGCGGGCCATCCCCGCCCCGCCCTGGCAGGCCGTTTTTCGGGAGCCTGCTAAAGTCACGCCGCCCCGCAACCGCTATCCCTGGAAGGAATTTCAGGGACTTGGGTTCATGCGGGACGGAACAGCGAGGCGCCTGGCCGCGGCGGCACTGGCCGCCGTTTGCCTGTGGGCCGACGGTACCGCCGCCGGGGAGCCGGTGACCGACCTGCGGGTGGTCATCGACGTCTCCGGCTCCATGAAGCGCAACGATCCCCGCAACCTGCGCGCGCCGGCCCTGCGCCTGCTGGTGGGCCTGCTGCCCGAGGGCACCCGGGCCGGGGTCTGGACCTTCGGCCGCTACGTCAACATGAACGTGCGCCACGGCCCGGTGACCGCGGCTTGGAAGGCCCGGGCCCGGCGCGAGGCGGCCCGCATCCACTCCCGCGGGCTGTACACCAACGTGGAGGAGGCGCTGGAGAAGGCGGCCTTCGGCTGGACCCGGCCCGATCCCCGCTACCGCCGTCACCTGCTGCTGCTCACCGACGGCATGGTGGACATCTCCAAGGACCCCGCCGCCAACCGCGCCTCGCGCCGGCGCATCCTGGAACGCCTGCTGCCGCGCCTGCGCCGGGCGGGGGTGAAGATCCACACCATCGCCCTCTCGCCCCAGGCCGATGCCGAGCTGCTGGCCACGCTCTCGCGCGCCAGCGGCGGCCGCTTCGAGCAGGTGAACGACGTGGCGGGCCTGCAGAAGGTGTTCCTGCGCCTGTTCGAGCAGGCGGCGCCGGCGGACAGCCTGCCCATCCGCGGCAACCGCTTCCAGGTGGACCGGGCCGTGACCGACATGACCCTGCTGGTGTTCCGCGAGGCCCGGGACCCGCCGCTGCGGGTGCACCTGCCGGG